>CAZWFH010000206.1:0-3528 GCA_964632105.1 uncultured Atribacterota bacterium | reverse complement strand
AATACGATTCATAAAAAAATCTATAAACCTATTCTTATCTACAAACGTACATACGTCCAAATTTGGACTTAACCCCCCTACAACCCATGTATTTCCATTATCGCCTATTTCTACATGAACCGAGCTCTTGTCTACAAATGTCTGGTCGATGCTTGCCGCAACGGCTAATGGATCATAAAGTGTGGGTACTTCCCCACCCCATAAGTGATAAAGTTCACAGAGCGCATTAGTTAGAGATGTATTAGCATTTCTAATTCTGTCCCTGTTTTCTTTCCATAACTTAAGATGCGCTGTAACTTGTAAGCCGACTGATAATATTGGTATACCAGAAGTGAAGATAGACTTGGAAGCTTTTGAGTCACATCCTAGATTGTAATCAGATCCCGGTTTTTGTTCGATTTTTATACCATAACCTATATAAAAAGGACCACCCATCACCACAATTTCATTAATCATACCTTTTATCTCTGGGCTTTTTTTAAGAGCCGTGGCAATATTAGTTAATGGACCAATATTTATGATGGTAATTTCCCCGGGTGATTCCTTTACTTTTGAAATTATGAAATCAACAGCATTCAACTTACATGGCTTGGTTAAATCATAATCAATAGACCAGGATACCTGATTGGCCTGGGGTTTACCTATTAATCCTGGTACTTCAAACCCTTTTGCTACAGGTATATCATCTCTACCTTCAAGGTGGAGTAATTTTAAGGCAATTTTTGTTCTTCCATCGATGGCATTCTCTATGCAAACACCAATTATTTTAAGTTCTGGAGACTTAACTGCTAGAGCCAACGCAAATGCATCATCAATATCATCACCTATGTCTGTATCAAGAATAATTTTTTTAGGTTTTTTAAATAAAACTGAATATCCCTGTTTCATCATAATAATTCTAATCTCCTATTTATTAATGAGCTAAAATATAAATTCATAAGAGCTTAATAAAAATACTTTCTACATGTTGAGGCACATCTTTGGGGCAACATTTTTTTAAATGCTCAATTAAAAAAGGAAATATTGTTTTAAAAAATAACAACTTTCTCAATTTGCCTTGAGTATCGTATCGTTTACTTATTCTTCAAGGCTTGAGAAATAGCTTCTCGGATGCCCTCTTTGGGGGCTTCATGACCCCACCATATCTCCTTGCTATTTATGAAAATTCCTCGGGGAATTTGATAACGAGAAAAAATCGACCTTTCATCCGCACAATATTCATGAACTACTACTGACTCACCAAACTCTACGGCAACCTCCCGGACTCGTTGAGCCTCTATATCACTTGTCGGACAGAATGTATTCCAGAAAAGATCAACCACTACTTTGCCTGCTATGGGTTTAAATCGGAAGTTTGGTTTTAATAATTGGGGGGATTCTACTGATTCCTCAAAGAATTTCCCTAAAATAGCTATCGTGCTTTTTCGCTTTATCATTGAAAAACCACAGTTTTCGAAAAATGGAGCTGGCATAAACCAGTGATTATGGTAATATCCTATGGTTATTATACCTTTACGACCCTGACGTTTCGCCTCCTCTTCAGCTGAGTTAATTAAGGCTCGCCCTATACCTCTACCTTTTGCTTTTCCTATAACAGTCAGACAGGGAATAACCATTAGATCCCGTCCAATCGGACCCCAGGGACAAATCTCTATAGGCATAATATGCAAAAATCCTACTTGATCATTATCAATTGAAGCAATCTTCACCCGTGCGCCTTTTTCGTGCATGTTTCGAAGCCAGGCAATTCGTCTCTTGGCAAATGTATCTATTTCTTCCCTTAGCATATGTTCTAATATGCCATTAATGTGAGTACAAGTTCCAACGAAGTATTCATCGGTCTTATCCATCATGTCGTAAATTTCTATTGATGACATTTATCTAATCTCCTTGCTTTTGATCTTTTTCTCTATTTCGTTTAGTCTCTTTCTCTCAATATCGGTATTTCTATAAATATTGAGATTATGCCAAGGTCATATTTGCTATCAGAATTGCTATGTTTCCCAGACAGAACTTTTCTTCAGATATATTCCTATTTTATAATTCGATAAAGTATGCAAAAATCCTCTTTTTTGGAAGAAAGTTTTTAATTATGGGTTTTTGGCTTACAGCCGGAGAATGGTTAGAATTTTAAGGATTGATTGTATCGATAAAGAGTTGGATTACTTTTGCTCCGCCGATAAATGTTCCCGCCATACTCCCAAGATTGGCAAGAGCAACTACCAGTAATATTTTAGTAACCCGATTATGGAAAAAGTCTTTAAAGGTAACTATATCCCCCAACTGTTCGAAATCTTCTACTCGGGGACGTCTGATTAGGGCTTCCACAATACCGGCAAACCACCCGGCAGCTAAAAGAGGATTTAAAGAACTAAAAGGAGCTGCTACAAAGGCAGTAAGAATAGAGAGAGGGTGCGCCATCGCTATTAATGCCCCCAGAGCAGATAGGGAACCATTCCATAAAAACCATTGAGAAATTTGGTCAAAACCGGTAGAGGGAGAATAGGTAAAAGTAGAGGCGATAATAGCAATTATTGCCAAGGGAATACCCCAGACTAATACTTTTAGGTAATTGGAAGTAGAAGGTATTTTGGTGAGAGCAATCAAATCATGCTCTTTATCTATTTCTTTTTTAATCCCCGGTACATGTCCGGCACCAACAATAGCAATGACTTTATTGCCCGGAGCCAGTTTTATTTTTTCAGCCAGGTATTGATCTCTTTCATCTATTAAAGTGCTTTTCAATCGGGGGAATGAACGGGCTAATTCGCTTAAAGCCACGGTAAGGACATCTTCTGATTTTAGCCTTTCAATTTCTTCTTCCGAGATTTTTTCTTTGCCGAATATACTGAAAATTAACATAAAAAGTATGCGCATTTTCCCCCAGAGACTGAGCTTTTTCCAGATGCGGGTAAAAGTGACCTGGATATCTCTATCGGCAAGAACCAGATGGGCATTAGTCTCTTTTGCTGATGAGATAGCTTGTATCATCTCCTGACCCGGATTAATCCCTAATTGCTGAGCTAATCGTTTCTGAAAAGAAGATAAAATCAAATTAACCAGAAGGAGCAGGGCCTTTTTTTGTTTGATTATGGTGATAATATCCATATTTTTCCATTTGTTCCGGTTGTTTATACTGTTATAGCGGGCGGAACATAACTCTACACAGACACTGTCCGGCTTTTCTTGCTCAATTAATTCTTTCACTTCCCGAGCACTATCTTTAGAGACATGAGCAGTGCCTACTAATAAAATTTCTTTTTCCTCTTTTTTTAATATATGGATATTTTTACTACTTAGTAACAATTGTTTATTTCCTCCAGGTAAAAATAATGTGAATGTGTTTATGTTTATAAAATTTGAATCAATATTATACCATATCATAACAATAAATTGTGAAGAATAATATTGTCAGGGGGACGGTTCTCCTGACAATGTTTCCTTGTCATTTTATTAGCTGCTCGGCGATTTGGACGGCATTTAGGGCGGCACCTTTTCGCAGGTTATCGGAGACTATCCACATCACCA
>CAZWFH010000205.1:0-3553 GCA_964632105.1 uncultured Atribacterota bacterium | reverse complement strand
AATATACCATTAATAAAAATACCCTCCATTGGTTTCAGGCAGGCGAAGAAGGAGCAGTTATTTCAGAATTTTCTTCTCCCAGTGATGATGCTAGTGATATATTTACTGATCCACGTATTAAAAGAGTATTAAATGATTAATTTTTTTATTATTTAAAAAATGTTATTATATTTTACATAAAATAAATAATAAGAAAACAGTCAGAGGGGGTGTAATCGTTGGCGAAATATATCATGGCTCTGGATCAGGGGACTACCGGTTCTCGAGCGATAATCTTCAATCATAGTGGAACTATAGTTAGTACTGCCAGTAAGGAATTTAGACAAATTTATCCTAAGCCGGGTTGGGTAGAACATAACCCCACAGAAATTTGGTCCTCTCAGATAGAAGTGGCGAAAACTGCCTTAGATAAGGCTGGTTTAGGAGCGGGTGATATAGCTGCTATCGGTATAACTAATCAGAGAGAGACTACTATAGTTTGGGAGAAAAAAACTGGTATGCCGGTTTATAATGCTATCGTATGGCAATGCCGAAGGACTGCTCCTATATGTGACCAGCTTAAAAAGAAAGGGTTGGCGGAGATTATCCAAAAAAAGACCGGACTGGTGGTTGATGCCTATTTTTCCGGCACCAAGATTAAATGGATTTTAGATAATGTAAGTGGGGTCAGGGAGAAAGCCCAAAAAGAAGAAATTTTATTTGGTACAGTGGACAGCTGGCTTATCTGGAATCTAACTAAAGGCAAAACTCACGTAACCGATTATACTAACGCTTCTCGCACAATGTTATTTAATATTCATAATCTTGATTGGGATGAGGAGATATTAGCAGAACTGGATATCCCAAGAGAGATGCTCCCCAAAGTTTTACCCTCAAGTTATATTTATGGTACTACGGATAAGGAAATATTCGGAGCAGAAATTCCTATCTCCGGTGATGCCGGAGACCAGCAGGCCGCTCTTTTCGGCCAGGCCTGTTATGAGCCGGGTATGGCAAAAAATACCTATGGAACCGGATGTTTTATCTTGATGAATACCGGAGAAAAAATCGTTTCCTCCAAGAATGGTCTTTTGACTACTATTGCCTGGGGGATTAATGGTAAAGTAGAATATGCCTTAGAAGGGAGTATCTTTATCGGCGGAGCAGTAGTGCAATGGTTAAGAGACGAAATCGGGCTGATAAAAAGTTCAGCTGAAATTGAAAAATATGCCCGAAAAGTTAAAGATACTCACGGGGTTTATTTAGTCCCTGCTTTTGTGGGTCTTGGAGCTCCTTACTGGGATATGTATGCACGGGGTATCATTGTAGGTCTAACCCGAGGGTCAAAGAAAGAACATATTCTAAGAGCTGCAGAGGAATCAATTGCTTATCAGAGCCGTGATGTCCTGGAAGTTATTCAAAAAGATTCAGGGATTAATTTGAAAAAATTAAAAGTTGATGGCGGGGCAGTTAGAGACAACTTCTTAATGCAATTCCAGTCTGATATTTTGGGAGTCCCGGTGGTAAGACCTCAAATCGCAGAGACTACTGCCTTGGGAGCAACATATCTTTCTGGTTTAGCGGTTGGTTATTGGAAAGACAAAGAGGAGATTGCTCAAAAATGGAAAGAAGATAAGGAATTTTCCCCTAATATGGATGAAAAAACAAAAGAAACATTATATAATGGCTGGAAAAAAGCAGTCAGTAGATCTCTAAACTGGGAAGAAGAAGAAAAAGAAGAATAAAAAATATAAATGATAAGGCTCAAAAACGCAGGAAACATAAGGGTTTCAGTGAGCTACTATCCTATGGTTTCTAGACAGTTTCCATTTTTAGGTAAATTATTGTTAGTTTTTGCCTCCCTATTATAGTAAAAAATGGGGACAGTCTTCTTTTTATCTTCCCTCATTTAGTGCCAAATAAAAAGTAAAGCCTGTCCCCATTTTTTGTGTAGAAATAGAGGATTATCAGTTTTTATAGGGGAAAATAGCAAGGTTCTAAAACGCGGGAAATATAAGGGTTTCCGCATTTTTTTTGGTATATAGGATGTTAATAGTGGCTCCAAAATACGAAGAAAATAAGGTAAAAAATGGCTAAAAACCCATTTTAGGCAGTCTGAAACCATTACAATATAAGGCTTTCAACGAATATTGCCGTAGCTGCGTTTCTTGAGGTTGCCTAAGGTGATTGGTCATACTTTTTAAATAGACGTTTAAAATAGCTTAAAATGGCTTATTTTGGATGTAGGCGGAAAGCCTTATTATATAAGGTTTTAAGAAGGTATTTTCCCATAGGTTTTACACATTTTCCCCATTTGTAAGTAAATATTATTAGTTTTAATCCCTCTGTCATTCCCTCTCCTCTCTCTGTCATTCCCACGAAAGTGGGAATCCAGTGCCCCATGCTTTATTAGTTGACTCTATATGAAGACAATTATTAAACAATAGTTGACTTTACAAAAATACAACTATATATAGATTTTCCATAGAAAATATCTCTCTATTAAAAGATCTGTTAAAATCACTCTTTACTAATATTTCCTCTTATTTTTCAGTTAATTCTTATTTTAAGGTTACCAGGCAAAGAATGCCTCTTTCTAGACAAACACTTTCCTTCTATTTATCTTGCGTTGAAGAAACCCGGTATTTTTCTTTGTTACCGATATTTTCTTATTCCTTAAAGGTTCAAAGGGTAAATCCTAAAAAAATAATCTGTTTGGATAATGGATTGCGAAGTGCGGTCGCTTTCAAATTTTCTCAAGATAGAGGAAAATTAGCTGAAAATCTCGTGGGGCTCACTTTGCAGATGAGAAGAGAGCAGAAGGAAATATTTTATTGGAAGAGCAGGGGAGAGGTAGATTTTGTAGTTAAGGAGAACAACCATCTTTCAGCGATTAATATTTGTTTTTCTAATATTATCCCCGATAGAGAAACAAGATCTCTTTTAGAATTTAAGCAAGAATTTCAAAATGTAAAAAATTTAATTTTGTTAACTGAAGACTTGCAGAAAGAAGAAAATGGCATCAAATTTATCCCTCTCTGGAAATGGCTAATTTATTGAAAAATAATGCAATTTATTTTCAAATTATTTTCCTAATTGTTGCCATACAGTAGTCACATCACTATGATATAATTATAAAAAATATCTAATTTCATTAAATGAGTAGTTAATGGGGAAATGCTCTACCCAGAAAAATACACAGAAAAAATAAAAATAAATAGGCAAAGAAAGAATACTTTTATTTGCAAATAAGCGAACCCCTCGCCCGGAAAGTAAGCGCCTTAAGAGACGAACTGGGAGGATTCAAAGAACCGCAAGACCTCACCGCTCAATTGCCCGAGCTCACCAACCTCGAATGGGAAGGATGGAAAGAAGAGGGGATAGTAATTATATTTGAATAACCAATAAATTATTATAAGAAAGATTTATATATTGTTTATATTGCTTGAAATCAAATAAACACTTGACAACTGTAAATATTTATAGTAATATTTTAACATAAACAATTAGAGGCGAAACATATGAAAAACTTAATTCTTACAGAACGTCAAAGTGAAATATTAAAATTTATAAT
>CAZWFH010000204.1:0-3557 GCA_964632105.1 uncultured Atribacterota bacterium | reverse complement strand
CTTGACATTCGACTGACCAGTCAGTTATAATATAAAACGATTAATAATTTCGAGAGGAGCAAGAAGTAAATGATGCAAAAACTCGCCAACTTCATTACTAAATATGCCTGGCCCATATTTATTGTAATAATTCTTATTACTATTTTCGCCGGAATGCAAACAAGAAATCTTAAAATTGAAGATGATATCACTAAATATATTTCTGAAGACGACCCGGATATTAAATTTTATAGTGAAGTTATTGATAAGTTTGGTGGTTCTCAGATGAATGTATCAATGATTTCCCTTGAATATGAGGACCTGTTTACATTAGAAAATCTTGAGAGGATAAAAAGCATAACCGAAAGATTAGAAAAAGCTCCTTTTGTTAAATCAGTAAATTCTTTTCTGAATATGCCTAAAATTATTACCACAGATGTAGGTCTCGAGGTAAAAGATTTAGTTGAAGTATTCCCGGAAAATGATGAAGAAGCTAAGGAGCTTAAGATTTCTCTCTTGAATGATAAACTGGTAAAAGGGAAATTTATCTCAGAAGATGGAAATGTGGCTTTATTAATGGTTGAATCGGTGAAAGACATAGAAAATGAAGACCTTAAGGTAGGACTAGAGAATATAATAGAGCCTATAAAAGGTCAAACCCTGCAGGTTCATTATTTTGGAATGCCTTTTATAATGGCAGAAATGTCGGAAGGTTCATGGAAAACAATAAGATTGGGTATTATTGCTGCAATACTTGTATTATTAATCCTTTTCTTTTGCTTTCGAAGTGTTCGCGGCGTATTTTTACCACTTGCAGTTGCTTTATTATCTTCCGTTTGGGTTATGGGATTTGTTGCTTCCATCGGCAGAAGTGCTACTATGATGATTTCTGCCATACCAGTATTGATGATATCTTTAGCAACAGCTTATGGCATCCATTTTATTAGCAGATATTACGAGGAAAGACATAACCTTAACCCTATCAAAGCAGTCAATATGACTATTCGGAATATATTTGTCCCCATACTCATGAGTGCACTTACTACTATGGCGGGATTTCTATCCCTTACCGCTGCAATCGTCAGACCTATGACTGAATTCGGATTCTTTTCCACCATAGGAATATTCTTTGCCTTTGTGCTGGCAACTTTTTTATTAGGTTCCTTTTTTACTATTTTCCCGCCACCTAAAATCCACAAGAAATTTTCACAAGAATCTAATGATGTGGTAACCAGACTTTTAAGACTGCTTAGCCAATTGATATTAAAAGAAAAGAAAATAGTGTTAATCGCAATATTAATAATTATAGTAATTTCTGTAGCCTTCAGCACAAGAGTCAAGACTGAATCATCAATTGAAGCAAGAATGGGAGCAGGAAGTAATATAGTAAAAATTATGAATTATTTTAACGATAAATTTGGCGGCACAGATTTCCTTTATGTATACACTGAAGCAAATAATGTAAAAAATCCATATGTATTAAGACAAATGAAAAAAATCGGGGATTATTCAAGGCAATTCGATACTTTCGGCGAACCTTCGTCAATCACAGATTTTTTAACTCAGCTTAATGATGCTATGGAAAATAAAAATATAATTCCTGCAAGCGAGCAGAAGATTGATAATTTATGGTTCTTTGCCGGAGACAATGAATATATTTCCACAATGATCGGTGATGATAATGAAGACACTTTATTACAGATAAGCACAAAGGAGATGACTTCCACTTCCCTTGATCACGCAATAACCGAAATGTACAAATTTATAGAAGGAATTCCCAAAAAAGTCAGAACCATAGAGTTCTCCGAAATAGAGGAAGACGAACAATCGGAATATTACCAAAAGTTAGCTGAAGAAATTATATCTTCTCTTATGGTAAAAAATATTGAAATTGAAAATCCCGAAAGATTAAAAGAAGAGCTCGTAAAAATTGCAGAGACTCCTAACTCTGAATTTGAAAAAAATACTAAAGAGTTTGTGGAGGAAATTTTAAAAGTATCTTCTTTGGAAATTGAAGATTTAGGCATAGTAAGCACTGATTTGTTTCCCATATTTGCAAATTACATAACAGAGAAAGGGTCTCAGGATGATTTGTTAGGGGAATTAATGGAAAATTTAACATTGTCAGAAGATGATGCAATCTATCTCCTGGAAGGATTGGAAATATCTAAAAAAATTGTTCAGGACCGCGAAAAAGTAAGGTTTGCTCAGTCTGAAACAGAAAGACTGATAGGAAAAAATTTGACTGGCGAAGAAAAAGATATTTTATGGTATCTGATGGATGAAGAGATTTATGTACCAGATGATAATGGAGATATCATGGTTTCATTTACCCTTACCGGAATCCCGGTAATCACCGATAAGATAAACACCAGTCTATTTAGGGGACAGGCAAAGAGTATAATCGTAGCGTTTATTGCAGTATCTATCATGCTTATGCTTCAATTCGGCTCTCTTCTATTAGGATTATTTGCTATGATACCTATTACTCTGACCATAGTTACTGCTTTTGGTGTAATGGGCCTTCTAAATATCGATTTAAATATAGGGACCATAATGGTTGCCAGCATTGCTATAGGAGCAGGAATTGATTATACCATCCACTATATTTCTCGCTATAAAAATGAACTGAAAAAAAGATCAAAAATTGAAGCTATGAAAATCACCTTAACCGGAACCGGTCGAGCCATCGTTTTTAATTCTGTTTCAGTAGCCGCCGGCGTCTTTGTACTCGGCTTTTCAGAAATTCAAATGATGGCTGTATTTGGAAAACTTATTGGGAGTGTGATGTTATTAAGTGTAATTTATACTTTAACTTTGCTCCCTATTCTGTTAAATAGTATAAAACTTAAAGAGGAGGGAAAGTAATGAAATTAAAACTTAGTCTCTTAATATTTACGATTTTTATCTTGCTGTTTTCTGCCGGCACAGTATTTGCTCTAACCGTTGATGAAATTATGGATAAAATGGAGGAGACAGCACCTGATTTTACTACTCAAAAAACTATTTCCGAAATGGTTTTAATAGATGAAGACGGGAAAGAAGAAACAAGAGAGATGGTAATGTTTTCTCAAAAAGAAGAAGATGAAAAAACCAGTACCCTTATGAGATTTCTCTCTCCTAAATCGGTAAAGGGTGTAACTCTTCTAAATATTGATGATGGAGAAAAAATATATTTATATATGCCTGCCTATAACAAACCAAGGAGAATCGCCAGTTCTTCGAAGGGCGATGAATTTATGGGAACAGGTCTTTCTTATGAAGATATGAGCATGGATTATGAAGACAAAGATTACGAAAAAAATCTTTTGGAAGAAACAGACAGCGAATACATTATAGAAGTTTTACCGAGTGAAGAAGATGCATCTTATGAAAAAATTATTCTTCATGTAGATAAAGAATATTTTTACGCTAAAAAAGTAGAATTTTATGAAACAGGTAGTAAATTAACCAAAACTTTAACCATGGATAAAATAAAACTTGACGATAATGGCAAGGTTACACCTATGGAGATAGAATTTACTGATATAGCGGAGAATCAAAAAACCAAAATTGTAATGAAAGAAATAGAATATGAT
>CAZWFH010000203.1:0-3559 GCA_964632105.1 uncultured Atribacterota bacterium | reverse complement strand
ACTATTTTTTTCGATGAAGTCGGTATATAAAAAGAGAGTTGCCGGGAAATTATATTTTTTAAGTACGGGGTAGGCTAAAGTATAAGTAGATTTAAAACCATCATCAATGGTAATTACGATTGGTTTTAGTGGAAGTTGGCCACCTCGGAGTCCTTTAATCAATTCAGAAAGAGAGATTACGGAATAATTATGAGTAGCTAAATAATCCATCTGTTTTTCAAATTCTACAATATTTATATTATAACTGCTACTCTCACCTTTAGTGAAATTATGATAAGTCAAAATAGGGATAATTGTTTCTTCTGCATAGGCTAGATTGTTGACTTGATAAACATTATGATAAAATATAGGTGTTAATAATAATGAAGATAATATAAAAATTAACAATAAACTATTATTTTTAATTATAAGAAGATATGATATCTTTTGATTTAGGCACATAATAACCCTTTATTAATCAATTAGTTTATTAATATTTTTGTTTAATTATAACATACATATTTATTTGTATTAATAAAATTTAATAATATAAATTAAAATTAGACCATATTTGAGTAGGTGATAGTAATTTGAAAATTATATTCTTGAAGAGATCGATTTTAAAATTTGTGGATTACCCATTCAACTTTTCCAATAATATTAAAGTTGTCGGTTTCTTTTACCAAAATGGGGGAATGTTCTAAATTAGTGTTTTGTAATATAACGTATTTATTTTGTTTTATTATTCTTTTTAAAGCAATTTCGTTATTGAATGAGATCAATGCAATAGTTCCATTTTCTACGTAGCTTTGTTTTCTTATAATCAAAATATCACCTTCTTCTATCCTTTTGCAGGTCATACTTTTGTTTTTTACTCGGATAGCAAAAAAATCTTTTATTGAATAAGTTTTTAGACTGGGAGGAAGTGGACTATATCCTTCTATATTCTCTGAAACGAAAGAATGTTTTTCTGTTGAAACTATATTATAGATAGGAATTTGTTTGAGATTAACTTTGTTTTGAATAGGAGGAAGATAGCCCATAAAACGTAATAGATCTTCTGTTTTAACACCATAAGCTTTAGCGAGTTTATTTAGAATTTTCACTGAGGGCTTTCTTTTATTTCTTTCAATTAGGGAAATATATGAGTTAGATATCTCAGTTTTAACTTCTACTTGTTTAGTGGTAAGATTATTTTTTAGCCTTAATTCTTTTAGATACAATCCTATTTTCATTAATATTACCTTAATGTCTTTTTGTTTACAATTGTTATTATATAGTATATTTTAATTATAATTGTAAAAAAAGTTAAAAATTATTTCAAAAAGTATTGACAAAAGTAATACATTATGGTATCTTTTCTTACAAAAGAAAGAAATAAATGTACAGTGTCTATGGTTTATAAAATAAAAGTAAGAATTAAAAAAAATAATTTGATGAATATTCTTGTCAGAAAAAATTGGAATTTTACCGAACTTGCACGGAGAATAGGCTATTCTTCCAGTATGATTACTTTATATCTGAATGGAGAAAGAATCCCTACAGCTAAAGCAAGAGGAAGAATGTTAGACGCCTTGGGGTGTGAATGGGATGATATTTTTTATACTGTTGAATCGGATAAATCCCAGTGAGTGATTAAAGCATATAATAAATTTGATATTGATTTGAATGAAATAAAGGGAAAAAGTATTTTTTAATATAATTAATTTTATTAAGAAAAAATATAGATGCGTTGTATTTATTATTTCCCTTTTGAGTAGTTTTAGATGGTGGAGGTTAATGTTAAACAATAGTAAAGAAAAAGTAAAATTGGAAAAATCAAAAAAAGAGCTTGATGTTTTAAATAAAAAAAGACGAAGACTAAATAGAGAACTATCTACCTTAAAATTGGTAATTTCAGAGATAAATAGCACCCTTAATCTAAACAGAGTTCTGGATTTAATCATTCAGAAAGGTATTCAGATAGTAGAAGCTGATAGAGGTTCGTTGATGCTCTTTGACCATAGAAAGGAAGAACTATATATTAAAAGTTCTGTAGGTTTAAACAAGAGAACTGTTTCTGCTGTCCGAATAGCACCAGGAGAGGGGATTGCCGGCTGGGTCTTTAAAGAAGGCAAACCCTTATTGATAAAAAAAAGAGCTAAAGATCCAAGATTTAAAAAGTTTGAAGAGGAAGAAGAGGAATTAAAATCCGTAATAAGTGTTCCTTTAAAAATAAAGAATAAAATTATAGGGGTAATTAATGCTGATGACAAGAGAGAAGGTGATTTTTTTAGTATCGATGATTTGAATCTTCTTTCTACCTTTGCTAATCAGGCAGCGATAGCTATTCAGAATGCCCAACTACATCAAGAAATAAAGCAACAGGCTATTACTGATGGCTTAACCGGTCTATATAATTTTAGATATATCAAAGGCCGGTTAGAAGAAGAAGTAAAAAGGGCACAAAGGTTTAAACATTATTTAGCTTTAATTATGGCAGATATAGATGACTTTAAAAAATATAATGATACCTATGGTCATCCGGAAGGTAATAAAGTTTTAAAAAGTTTGGCCAATATTCTACGTTCTAATATTCGTGAGGTAGATATAGTAGCCAGGTATGGAGGAGAAGAATTTATTATTATTCTACCTGAAGCTAATAGAGAAGAAGCTAAAAAAATAGCTGAGCGTATAAGAAGTAAAGTAGAGAAATGTAATTTTGCGGATGAAAAGAACCATCCTGAAAGAAAAACAACTATAAGTTTAGGAATAACCTCCTGTTTTCAGGAGAACATTACTCCTCAAGGTTTAGTACAGAAAGTTGATCAAGCCCTTTATCAAGCCAAGAGAAAAGGCAAAAACAGAGTTGAAGTCATTTAATAAGCCCATCAAGGATAGGAGATACTTCTTTTAAGTGTTTGACTACAAAGTCTGCTTTATCCTTATCAGCATTATCTCCGGAGAATTTATTTATCCAGATGGCAGTCATTCCCATGTTTTTCCCGCCCACAATATCTTTCTTGTAAGAATCACCTATAATGATTGATTCCTTTCCCTGACAACCAGCTTTATTCAAAGCTACTTGAAATATTTTTGGTTCAGGCTTATAAGACTGAACTTCTTCCGAAGTAGTAATAGAGTCAAATATTTCACTAATTCCAAAGACTTTAAATTGAAAGTCTTGAAAATCATTATCGATATCACTGATAATTCCCACATGAAGATTTGTTTTCTTTAATTCCCGAAGAATTAATAAAGTTTCAGGAAATAATTTTATATACTTTTTGTGATTTTCGAAGAATAACTTACTAAACCATTGAAAATCCTCTTTCGAAGGTTGGATATTATATTCTCCGAGCACTCCCCTAAAAGCTTTTTTGGTAGATTCTCGAAGAGGTGTGAAGGAATTTTCTTCCGGGTCGGCATCCCGCAAAGTCATTTCCTTGGTAAAGAGATAAGAATTATATTTGATGACCATATCTTCCGGGGAAGCAGAAAGATTGTATTTTTGGATAACTTCTTTCATCATATGTAAATGAGCGACATTGTCACTTTCAGCACACATCAATGTCCCTCCAAAATCAAAAAATATGGCTTT
>CAZWFH010000202.1:0-3563 GCA_964632105.1 uncultured Atribacterota bacterium | reverse complement strand
AATGTGATGTTTTAGTGCCGGCAGCTTTAGAAGGAGTAATAACTGAGAAAAACGCAAATAATATAAAAGCAAAAATAATAGCTGAAGCCGCAAATGGACCTACCACTCCGGAAGCAGATGAAATATTATACCAGAGAGAAGTTTTTATGATCCCCGATATTTTAGCTAATGCCGGTGGTGTCACTGTATCTTATTTTGAATGGGTACAAGGTCTTTATGGCTATTTCTGGAATGAAGAAAGGGTAAATAGAAGATTAAAGAAGCTAATGGTAAAGGCATTCAATGAAGTATTAAAGATTGCTCAAAGGGAGAAAATAGATAATCGGACTGCAGCATACATATATGCTGTATCACAGGTAGCGGAAGCAATGAAAGCGCGAGGAATCTGGCCTTAAATTTTTAGGTTAATCTATTTATTAAGTAAAGTCTAATCAGGTTAAAGGAGGGTGGGCAGATGGCGACAGTAGAGTTTAGTAATCGTACCAATCTCATAGAACAGGCGGTATATAAACCTAATCTTCAGGATGTAGCAGAACCAAATCTTTACCGGGAGATAATGTCCTATAAAGAGATACCTAAGGTAACTTTCAATCATAGACATGTTCCTATGGTTGTTCCTGATGAAATCTGGATTACTGATACGACCTTTAGGGATGGACAGCAGTCTCGGTCTCCTTATACGGTGGATCAGATGCTGAGAATTTTCGATTTTCTTCATGAACTTGATAATGAATCTGGGGTAATAAGACAGACAGAATTTTTTATCTATTCCAAAAGAGATAGAGAAGCTGTAGAAAAATGTCTAAGCAGAGGATACCTGTATCCTGAAGTGACAACCTGGATAAGGGCTAAGGAAGAGGATTTTAAATTGGTTAAGGAGATGGGCATAAAAGAGACCGGGATATTAGTCCCTTGTTCTGATTATCATATATTTAAAAAGCTTAATCTTAGTCGGAAACAGGCAATAGAAATGTATATTTCTATTGTGAAATTAGCCCTGGAGAATGGGATAATTCCCAGGTGTCATTTTGAAGATATTACCAGGGCAGATTTTTATGGTTTTGTTGTTCCGTTTGCGAATGAGCTTATGAAACTTTCCAGACAAACGAAAATGCCTATCAAGATAAGGGCTTGTGATACTTTAGGTTTAGGCGTTTCTTACCCGGGAGCAGCTTTACCGCGATGTGTGCAAGGCATTATATATGGACTTAGACATTATGCTGAGGTGCCTTCAGAATGGATCGAGTGGCATGGGCATAATGATTTTTATAAAGTTGTAACCAATTCCACTACAGCCTGGCTTTATGGTGCCTCAGCTGTGAATGCCTCTCTTTTAGGAATAGGTGAAAGAACGGGAAATTGCCCACTGGAAGCAATGGTTGTTGAGTATGCTCAACTTAGAAGAAATATAAAAAATATAAAATTGGAAGTTATAACTGAGATAGCTAATTATTTCGAAAAGGAGCTGAAATATCAAATACCATCTCGAACTCCTTTTATAGGAAAGGCTTTTAATAGAACTAGGGCAGGAATTCATGCAGATGGAATATTAAAGGATGAAGAAATTTATAACATATTTGATACAGAAAGGATATTGAATAGGCCTGTGGTAGTAACAGTTGGTTCGCATTCAGGGCTGGCTGGGATTGCTGTTTGGATGAATAAATATTTTAAATTAGAAGGGGAAAGAAGAATAAACAAAAGAGATCCGATGGTTTTAAAGTTAAAGGAATACATTGACAAAGAATATGCAAAAGGTAGGGTAACTAGTTTTAGTGATGAAGAACTGGAATCTTTAATAACCTTCTCCATTGAAGGAAGAGGACAGGGTAAGGGTGAAACGCCCGGTTTCGATCCATCGGACCCGTAAGGAATCGGGTCGGATAAATCCAGCCCCTATATAATTAAAAGCAATAGTTTATTAGAAAAATAGTTTTGAATTTTGAATTTAGGAGGTTTTTAAGTTGCAATTAACGGTTGCACAAAAGATAATAAGTGAGCATTTGGTAAGCGGAAAGATGATTTCAGGAGAAGAAATAATAATAAGTATTGATCAGACACTTACTCAGGATGCTACCGGAACAATGGTATATCTACAACTTGAAGCACTTGGCGTTAATAAGATAAAAACAAAAAAATCTGTGGCATATATTGATCACAATACTCTTCAAGCAGGACCTGAAAATGCTGATGACCATCTTTATATCCAGACAGTGGCGAAGAAGTATGGGATATATTATTCAAAACCAGGTAATGGCATATGTCATCAGGTTCATTTAGAAAGGTTTGCAATTCCAGGACAGACGCTTTTAGGCTCTGACAGTCACACCCCCACTGCTGGTGGTATGGGAATGCTGGCTATAGGAGCAGGTGGACTCGATGTAGCTGTGGCTATGGCAAGCGGAGAATATTGCATTACAATGCCCAGGATAGTAAAAGTTAATCTTATAGGGAAATTAAATCCGTGGGTTTCGGCAAAAGATATTATACTTGAACTTTTAAGAAGAGTAACTGTTAAGGGTGGAGTTGGCAAGATATTTGAGTATATTGGCGAGGGCCTAAAGAACTTATCTATTCCTCAAAGAGCAACAATTACTAATATGGGGGCTGAATTAGGAGCAACGACTTCTATATTTCCGAGTGATGAGAGTGCCTTTAATTTTTTAAAAGCTCAAAAAAGAGAGAAGGATTTTTTCGAAATAAAAGCTGATGATGGGGCAATTTACGATGAAGAGATAGAGATAAATCTTTCCCAATTAGAACCTCTGGCAGCCTGTCCTCATAGCCCGGATAAGGTAGTGCCTGTATCCTCCTTAAAAGGGCTTAAGGTTAATCAGGTAGTTATAGGCAGCTGTACAAATTCTTCTTATGGCGATTTGGTAAGGGTGGCAAGAATTCTCGAAGATAAAACTATAGCAGAACATGTTTCTTTGGCAGTAGCGCCGGGATCAAAACAGGTTCTGTCTATGCTTGCTCAAAATGGAATTTTGGCATCGTTAATTATGTCAGGAGCAAGAATTCTCGAATGTGCTTGTGGTCCCTGTATTGGTATGGGACAATCTCCATCAACAAATAGCGTGTCTTTAAGAACTTTTAATCGGAATTTTAAAGGGAGATCAGGTACACTCTCGGCAAAAGTTTACTTAGTAAGTCCCGAAGTTGCTGCGGCATCAGCAATTACCGGTTATCTTACTGACCCAAGAGAATTCGGATTAAAAGATTATATTGAAATTAAAATGCCTAAAACATTTTTAATTAACGATAATATGATTTTAACACCAGTTAATAATTACGAAGAGGTCGAAATAATAAGAGGACCTAATATAAAACCGTTTCCGTTAGGTAAGCCCTTAAGTCCGGAGGTTCAAGGAAAAGTTTTAACAAAAGTAGGGGATAATATCACTACAGATCATATAATGCCTTCAAATGCAAAACTTCTTCCTTATAGATCAAATATACCTTATCTTTCTAATTATTGTTTGACTCCTTGCGATAGGGATTTTCCGAAGAAAGCAAGAGAAAACAGAGGTGGCTTTATTATTGGGGGCATAAATTATGGACAA
>CAZWFH010000201.1:0-3596 GCA_964632105.1 uncultured Atribacterota bacterium | reverse complement strand
GATGAGGCAGCAATTAAACTTAAACAAGCTATTTCCTATCAACCTGATGAAAAATCAATGCTTCCATTATATGCCGAATTAGGAAATACCTATTTACAGTTAAAAAGATATAAACCTGCAGAAACTGTCCTGAAAAATGCCTTAAAGATAGACTCGAATTTTATTAATGCTCATTATGGGTTGGCGGGAGCGTATTTAAATCAGAACAAGATCGAAGAAGCACTGGTTGAATTAGAAAAGGTAATCGAGCTTGCCCCCGATAGCGAGGAGGCAAAATATGCCCGAAACATTATACAACAAATCACCCAGGAAAAGCTAAAAGTCTCACCAACAAAACCCGACAACTAAAAACTTGTTTTTAATGCTAACGACTATTCACTATTCACTAACGACTATCTCACTTCTTCTCCGCCCTAAATATAAGAATTGTCCCTAAAATAGCAAAAATTATATTAGGCAGCCAGGCTGCTAAAACCGGGACCATTATCCCCCCTCTACCAAATGACCTGATAGTGGAGACGGAAATGTAATAAATAAAGACCAGGGCAATACTAATAATTATACCGGTAGCTTTGCTTCCTCGTTTTACCCGCAGACCTAAAGGCACTCCCAATAGCACAAAGATTAGCCCGCTAAAAGGGACAGAATATTTCATATACAGATCTACTTCAAAGCTTTTAGTATCTGCTCCCGCTTGTTGTAAAATATTTATCTGCTGTCTTAATTCTTTGCTACTCATCTCTTGAGGAGTCCTCTGGTTTTTAAAAAATGTTTGGAGATCTTCTTTTGAAATAATATCTAAAGTGGTAAAACTCATTTCATATACACCTTCCCCACCTTCATGGTTATTATAAATGGTTCCATTTTCTAATTTCCAGGTGTCAGCCACCCACTTACCTTCCTTGGCGGTTATCGTTCTGAAAGATCCTTCTCCATTGAACTCATAGACTATTATATCTCGCATAATCATATTTTTTTCATCAAATTGATTAACGTAAAAATAACGATTTTCAGCATCACGAAAAAAGACACTTCGCCTGATATAGGATGGACCCTTTTTTTGGACAATCTCGCGGATAATATTCTGAGAGAGGTAATTAGCCTCTGGAACAACGTAATCATTAATTACAAAAGATAAAATACTTACAACTAAAGCAGCTATTAAAAAAGGAATGATTATTCGGCGAAGGCTTATTCCGCCTGCTCTCATGGCGGTTATTTCACTATCGGTAGAAAGGCGGCCGATAGCTAATTCACTGGAAGCCAGCAAAGACATAGGGAAGGTTAGTACTAAAAATGCAGGGAGGCGGTAGACTAATAATTTAGTAATATAAGGCAGGGCTACCTTCTCATTAATTAACATATCCGTTAACTCGAAAAGGGTTCTCACGATTAGCATAATAGTCAGAGCGGAAGCAGTCAGGGCAACAAAGCTCAATACTTCACTTATAATATAGCGGTCTAAAATCTTGAGCCAAGGAAACTTACGACTAAATGATATATCTATCGCCATTTCCCCTCCCACTCTAAACATTTTTTTAAGTATACCATATTTTTATTTTTTGCAAAAATCCAAAAGGGAATCAATAAACAGGCGAGGTGCCTATCCTACAGTGATAACTTTTATTTTAATTTTTAATTAATTTTTTTTCATTTTAAAAAGCAGGATTTTTTAAATATATGTCGAATATATAACTAATGTGGTAAATAGGGTAAATAGTGAATAATGTCCCCATCTAAAGAAGGAATATAATATTTTGAAAAAATGCAATAAAAAATTTATTTTTAATCCTTGCCCTTTTAAGACTATATTAATTTTAATTGCTATTATTGTTTTTTTTATTGTTCCCACAAAAATATCCTTAGCCAACCCCTCAATCAATGTTCCTCTGGATAGCTGGGTCTATCCGGTAATTTCTCGCTTCGAAACTCTTCAAGCCTTTGAAGGAAATAGCACTATCGCACTCAACACCACACCTTTAACCAGATTTGAGATTGCTTCTCTTATAGATACAGCGTTATCCAATTTGCAAAAAGGAAAGGTAGAACTTAAAGAAACAGATTTATTATTGATGGATAAATTGGTAAAGGAATTTCAGACAGAATTGTCAGCCCTTGATTTAGATAACCTTAGTCACAAGTCGACTTTAAAAATAGACCCCTATTTTATTCAGAAGGCAGATATATTTAAACAGGATAAAAATATTGAAGATTTGCAAAAAATGAACCTATTTTCTGAGATAGGAGCTAAAATATCTGCCACAATTTCTGAAAATAGTGCTTTCTATCTTGATGCTCTTGCTCGCACTGATTTTAATTGGGTTTCAAATACCCAAGAAATGGGTATTCCCTTTCAAGCACAAATAAAACAGGCCTATATCAATTTAAACTTACCTTCCTTCAAAATTGCTATTTCTGATAATATTTCTTTCTTACCAGATAATATAGGAATTTCTGACTTTTATTTGCTGGTGGGCAGAGACTATATGAGATGGGGACCAGGGTATCAAGGGTCCCTAATGCTTTCGGATAATTCTCCAGCCTTTGATATGCTTAAATATTCTGGAACTATTGATCTGAGCGATGTTGGAGAAAGTTTGGGCAAAATTAACTTTACCAAATTTTTCTCCATGCTTGATAACTTGGGTGAACAAAATAGATATTTTTCAGGCCAAAGATTAGAATACAAGCCTTTTGATAGCCTTACCTTAGGTTTATCTGAAACAGTAATAATATCTGAAGATTCCAGCATCTTATTCTATAATCCCATTCCTTTTATTCCTCCTTATTATGCTATTTGGTGGATAGCAGGTATGTTTGAGCCGCAAGAGGTTAATTGTAACGTTGCCTTGGATGCAGAAATCAATTTGACCCAGAAGATTAAACTATATGGTGAGTGGATGGCTGATGATTTTATTTTTCATCCTGATGTAAATCCATATCCTAATCGTACTGGTTTCCTTGCTGGAGCTTATTTTGCCGACCCCCTCGGTAGTGGTGATACCGACTTCCGAATTGAATACACCCATATAAATAACTATGTTTACTTCCCCAGACATAGCTGGCAAGATTATCTCTATCAGGGGGAATATATTGGACATTCCTTAGGACCTGATGCTGACCAACTCTATTTAGGGCTGACTCATTACCTATCAGATAGATTAAATCTTTCCTTGAGCTATAATCAGGAACGTCATGGTGAAGGGCAGATAGGAATACCTTTATCCTCCGACCCGGTGATTGCCAATGAGAATATTTTTCTTTCAGGTATAATCGAGAAACAGCAAGCTTATCAAGCAGAATTATCTTATAATATATCGCCTCAGTGGGGATTTTCCCTAGGTGCAATTTGGGAGAGTATAAAAAATAAGGATAATAATATTGGAGTAGATGAAAAAAATACTTATTTTCAAATTGAGTTAATCTATCAATTTTAAAGATTCTAAGTAGGACAGGTGTCTTGCCTGTTAAAAATAAATTCTTGCCAAGGTTCTCCCCCCGTGGAAGCAGGGTCGGGAATTCAGAAAATATTATTCCTTGCTTTTTTAATAATAATTGTTATAGAATATGGATATATTTTAAAGAAAATTTAAAAA
>CAZWFH010000200.1:0-3599 GCA_964632105.1 uncultured Atribacterota bacterium | reverse complement strand
CCCTCTTTTTATTTTATTTAATTTTCTTGAGCTAAAAGCAATTGAAGAACCAGAACTGGAAAAACGACTTGACAAAGAATATTTCGAATATAAGAAAAGAGTTCCTATGTTTATCCCAAAATTTAAGAAAAAATAAATTATTATCGCCATAGCTTGACACTCTAAAAGGAGAAAAATTATGAGATCAAATAATAGATTTATCAAATTAATTATTATATTAATTATATTTTTCTTAATTATTAGCATAATTATCACCTCCTATGGACAAGAGCTTACCGCTGAAGAAATTATAAATAAAGTAAATGAATTAATGAATCAGGATACTGTTCAAGCCAAAGTAAAAATGACCATTACTACCACATCCGGCGAAAAAAGAATTTTTATTTATGATTCATATAGTAAAAATAAAGGCGAAAAAAATCTATTGCGTTATATAGAGCCCAAACGAGCAAAGGGGCAAACTATACTAATGCTCAACTATGCTGATGATATTTGGATGTATTTCCCCCGTACAAAGCGAATACGCAAACTTGCCACTAATTCCAAAAGCCAAAAAATGGAAGGCAGTGATTTCTCTTATGAAGACACCGGTGCAAGTGATGCTTTTATTGAAGATTTCAGCAGTAAAAAACTTGGTTCCGAAAAAAGAGAAGGGTATGATTGTTACAAGATAGAGATGCTGAAAAAAGAAGGCATTAAATCCGGTTATTCCCGTTTGATTATGTGGATAATCAAAGACGATTTTTACCCGGTAGTCATAAATTATTATGACGCGGAAAATCCTGAACTTTTACTAAAAACACTGATTCAATATGATATCAAGGAAATAGACGGTATCCCTACTGCCACAAAAATGGTAATGTATAATAAACAGGAAAATTCCCAAACAAGTATAGAAATGCTGGAAGTAAAATACAATGTAGAATTAGATGACAGCTTATTCACTGAAAGAAATTTAAAAAAGAGGTAAATTATGCGAGAAAAAATTCTAAAATCCTTAGCTAAGTTACATACTCAATATCCCTGGAAAATATTAGGAATTATCATTATTATTACCCTAATTTTTGGAATCTTTGCTACACAACTCAAATACAATATGCGTTGGTCTGATTTGCTACCTTCGAAAGATAAAAGAACCCTTGAATACAATAAAGTAATTGATGAATTTGTTTCTGCCACAAGTATTATCGTAGTTGTTCAGGGCGAAGAAGAACAGATAAAAGCATTTGCTGAAGCAGTTGTTCCTCAGATTAAAGCAGTAATTGATCCTAAAGACGACAAGCCCTACGTTAAGCGGATTGAATATAAACAGGAAATGGATTTCATTAAAAATCATGGATTAATGTTAATCAAAGCGGATGACCTTAAAAATATGAAAGACATTTTTAAAAATCCAAGTTTACTTCCTTTATTAACCAATATTAACAATAGTTTTGAAAAACAATATGTTGGACGAGAAGAATCCATTTCTACAAGAGAAAAAGAAGATAGCACAGTAATTTTTTTAGATGGTATTAAATATTTTATAAAAGAAATAGAAAAATCCTTATCTAATAAAACTATTTCTAAAGATGAAGCCCAAAAAGCTGTTGATAAATTACTCTTTGGAGAACCTTATATCCTTTCTTATGATAAAAAAGCACTCATTTTAAATATTGTTCCGAATTTCAATATTACCGATATGGATAAGGTTGTTTCCAGTGTAGAGACAATCCAAAAAGTAATTGATACTACCGGAAAAAAATATCCAGATGTTAAGGCGGGGCTTACCGGAATGATTCCAGTATCTCATGACGAAGCAGTTTATGCTACAGAGAGCATGGGATATACCAGCTTTATTGCCTTTGCTGCAATATTTATTTTATTAGTAGTCTCTTTCAAGATGTGGATCTCCCCAATTTTAGCTTTATTAAACTTATTAGTGGGGATAATCTGGGCGGCTGGATTGACTAAAATTTTAGTCGGTTCATTGAACCTTATGACTTCTGGAATGGCAGTAATCTTAATTGGATTAGGTATTGATTTTTCTATCCACATTATTTCAATCTTTGCAGAAGAAAGGTCTTTGGGGAAATCTATCGGTATAGCAATGGAAGAAACATTTCACAAAAGTGGCAAGGGTATTTTAACCGGAGGTTTAACCACCTGTGCAGTCTTCTTTACATTATTAATAAGCAATTCTCGAGGAATGAAAGAAATGGGTTTGGTAACTGGCTATGGCCTCTTAGCAGTATTAATCGTTACTTTTTTATTCTTGCCCTCATTATTAGTTATACGCGAACAACGCTTAGAAAAAAAGTACAAACAAGGCAAATCAAAAAAACAAATTATCCATAAAGATATCTCTTTTAAATCTTTTGGAGCTGTCAGCGAGTTTTTATCCAAACGATATATTACCACTATTATTACCTCTATTATAGTTACAGTATTATTAATCTTTTTTGCTTTTAGGATAACTTTTGATCAGAACTATATGAATCTTGAAGCAAAAGGACTAACCTCGATAACCCTGCAGGATACAGTGTTGGATAAATTTGATTTAAGCATGGATTATGCCTTAATTTTAGCGGATAATGTTGACGAATCCCGAGTCATAGCTAAAAAAGCAAAAAATATGAATTCAGTAGCAATGGTTGATGATATATCAATGTACCTATCTTCGGAAGAAGAACAGAAAAAACGAATTCCATATATCAATGAAATAAGAAAATCAATGTTAACTTCAGAAACAGATAATGATTTTGAAACAGACGATTTTGAAAAATTAATTGAAGAGGTAAAACGATTGGAA
The DNA here is from genome assembly GCA_964632105.1 of uncultured Atribacterota bacterium. GTDB lineage: Bacteria > Atribacterota > Phoenicimicrobiia > Phoenicimicrobiales > Phoenicimicrobiaceae > Sediminicultor. The sequence continues at coordinate 808 of CAZWFH010000200.1, read as the reverse complement.
ATGAATATTATGGAAATTCAGGACATGGCTTTTTTAGGAGGACATGATAAAATAGATAACAAATGCAGTGAAATTGTAGGAAATCCTGATGAACCAAAGTCTAAAGATATAATAGATGAACTTATTAATGTTCTGGAAAAAGACAAAAATACTTCCTTGACTGGATTAAATAAATTTCAAGAATATTTTTCTCCTTATTTTAAAAACTCTGTTACTAGAATGTCTTCTCTAGAAACAATTGAATTAGAAGAATTACCTCTTTCTATTCTGAACAGATATGCCAATAAAGATAGAACTCAATTTCTATTAACTGTCTTTCCTGCAGGAAATATTTGGCAGGATAGAATATATCTGGACCATTTTGTAAATGATTTAGATAAGATAAGCGAAAAAGCTACCGGAATGGCACCAGTTATGAAGACATTATTTGATATTGTAGCTAAGGATGGAAGGAATGCTGTACTTCTTTCTATTCTGGTGGTATTTATGCTTTTGTGGCTTGACTTTAGAAAATTTAATTACACTTTAATAGCAATGATCCCCTTGACCGTAGGTGTTTTTTGGATGGTCGGCATTATGAAATTTGTAGGAATGCAACTTACTGTTATGAATATAATGGGACTGCCTATGATTATTGGTATAGGTATAGATGATGGGGTTCATATTGTTCACCGTTGGCAGTTAGAGGGTAGAGGGAAGGTAAATAAAATATTTGCTAGTACAGGAAAGGCTATCCTTCTTACCAGTATCACCACAATGTTAGCTTTTGGTTCTTTAATATTTTCCATCTGGCGTGGGTTTGGCAGCC
>CAZWFH010000199.1:0-3634 GCA_964632105.1 uncultured Atribacterota bacterium | reverse complement strand
TATCTTTTAACTTTATTTCTTTAAAAAATTCTAAAATAATTTTATTTAATACTTTGGCTTGTTCTCCCGTCTCTCGCCTTACGCCAGCTGCATCGGCCATAATAATAAAAGCTATTACTATAGCTAAAGCAAACAGAGGAGATTCCCAACCTTCTTTTAAGCCAATGGTAGTAGCCACGCATATAGAAAGTGCGGAATGAGTACTGGGCATCCCTCCTGCCCCAACAAATCTCCTGATATCCCATTTTTTTTCGGTAATATAAAATATTATTAGCTTTAAACTCTGATTTAAGGTCCAAGTTATAAGTGCAATTACAATAATCTTATTTCTAAAAATTAAAAATAAATCAGCAATGTTAATCTTTGTTACTCCTTATTTTTCTATCTTATCCATTTTAGTTTTTTGGTTTAATCCAATTTTCGTCTCTAAGTAAAGGCATACTTATATCTATATGTCCGGCTAAACTCTTCGTCTCGTTCCCCTCCACTAATATTTGAACACCTCTAATCGGAGGAATTTCAGTTAGGGTATTAACTACAGAATAGACGGTCATTAATTCACCACTGCTTCCTCCGGGATGATTTTTAAATATTTCCTCAGATAGGTCTACATAGACAATATCATCAGCAATATATACTTCATTGATTTGAGTTCCTTCGGGAATTGTAGGGTAAAGATCGGAATTTTCCGGACCTTTTATCAGCTCAACAACTGCCTGTCTGGCTAAAGAAGGGGTTTGTGGCATTTTTCTTTTTTCAGGGACTAAGTACATCGCTTGAGAATCAGAAAAGTAAAGGTTAACTTCGACCATCTCTTCTGTCGGTACGGGTTGAACTTCTTTTCTCTCTTCTTCTTTATAAGGGACTTCCTTGGTAATAACAGGCTTTTCCTTATATCCTTCCCAGGCAGGAACAATAAATTTATTAAAAATGATATAGCTAAAAATTATAATTAGCACAAATACTAACAATGTAAAGATGATTTTTAGATTATTTTTTTTCTTCTTTAACTTTCTGTTTTTAGCCATAATAATTAATCCTATACACCATTATCGGGGGTATTTTCTATATAATATTTTATTGCTTCAAACAAGGCTTGAGCGGTATTTTCTCTAAATTTATTAGTTTTTAATAATTTTTCCTCTTTAGGATTAGAAATAAAAGCAACCTCTACAATAACAGCTAACATATTTGCTCCCTTTAGTACTACAAATGGAGCTTGTTTTACTCCCCTATCTTTTAATTTTAGATAATTTACTAATTTTTTCTGTACAATTTCTGCAAAATCGAGACTATAGTTAATGTTAGCGCTTTCTTCCAGGTCAGCGATAATTAAGGCTAAATCAGTATCTAACTCCGGGTGAGCCCTGCTGGCTATATTTTCTCTATCTGCTACATCTCTGGCAGAAGCACCGATATATTTGGAACTTAATACGAAGGTCTCTATTCCTTCAGCACTGGGACGATGATTTAAAACTGAATTAGCATGTAAACTTATAAATATAAAACCATTTTTCTGGTTAGCGAAATTTGTTCTATCTCCCAAATAAACAAATTCATCTTTACTTCTGGTTAAATAAGTGGGAATACCGGCCCCTTTTAATAATTTCTCTAAATAAAGAGCAATTCCCAGAGTAACTTCTTTTTCTTTCAAGCCGGTAGGTCCGATCGCTCCGGGATCCTTTCCCCCATGTCCGGGGTCAATAATTACTACTCTCTTACCGGTTATCTCAGGTCCGGGAGCAGGTTTTTCTTCGGGTTTGGCGGGAAGAGTTTCAGAAACAGCTGCCTCTTTTCCGGATTTAAATATATCAATTACTACCCTATCGGGTTCAATAAGGCTGAAAAGCTCATATCTAGCTTCCTGATAAAGGTCAAATACAACTCTGGTAATTTCCTGGTTAAATTGAGCAGTCCTTACTGTTTTTATCACCCCATCATCTATCTTTATCTGCTTGGAGGTATCCTCTAATTTTGCAATAGAACCCATAATATCGATAAAAATTCTATCCGGATTAATTAATTTATCTGCTCTAAATTCTGTCTTTTCAGATAAATCTATTACTACTCTGGTTTTATCGGGATGCGAATAACTTCTAACTTCTAACAGATAAGGCCTTATAGTATTAATAGATAAAGTCTTGATCTTATTCTCCCATTTAATATCCACTTCGGCAATAATTTTAATTACTTCTAAGGGAATCATTACCCGATTCTCGAGAATTCTTGCTGGCATTTCCAGAGAAATTACCTTTTCATCTATCTCCAAAGAGGGGTCATCGATTACTAAACGGCTTGTGTGACCATTAATATTTATAGTCATCAACTTTAAAGCGGGAAACCAGGTAATCCTTCCACCTAAAGCTTCCACCACATTACGAGCTGAAACAAATAATCGATCATTTTCGATAACTGAAGGGACAACTGTTTCGAGAGGCTGGTTATCTAACAATATCTTTATTTCTGAAGATTGGGCAAAAGTTGAAGAAAGAGGAAACAAAATAGCAAATAAACCTGTTATTAAAATTATGTAGAATATCTTTTTCATATAACCTATTCTATACCTCCTGGATTAAATATCTGATAGCTAAAACTTTCAAAATAGCTGCCAAAGGAACTGCTACTAATACTCCTAATATTCCTAATAACTGACCGCAAATTAACATTGATAAGATTACTGTTAAAGGATGCAGACCTAATCCTTTCCCCAAGATATTAGGATTAAGATATATCGCCTCAAGCTGATTAACTAAAACAAATAAAACTATGATCATCAGCAATGTCCACCAGGGGCTGCCCAAGGCAAAAATTAAAGCCAGAACAACTCCCACAATAGGTCCTAAATAGGGGACAAAGTTAAACACTCCGCTAACAATCCCGATAATCAAGGCAAATTTTAAATTTAAGAAGTACAACCCTATACCAATCAAAGTCCCTACAATAAAGCAGACTATTATTCGACCACGAATAAAACCACTGACAATATGGTCTACTTCCTCCAGTACTTCCTTAAATTCTTTTTTATTTTCTTTTGATACAAAAATATACAAATTTTCTTTAAATATAAACATATCTCTCATTAGATAAAATAATATTAAAGGAACAATTACTATACCAAAAGTAATACTGGAAACTATATTGGATAAATAAATTATAATAGTTTGGGAAAAACCCAATACGCTTTTCTGTAGTTCAGATAAATTTTCTTTAAGTAAAATTTCTACATCGGCCGGGTTCATAAATTTAGAGAGTTGCGGTTTTATAGATAAAATTAGATTCTGGTAATTTTCGATAAAATTAGGAATTTCTTTATATAAAGTATTAAGTTGATTAATTACATTGGGGATCAGAAAAAATATAGTTAAGATTAACAAGGCAATTATTATCCCAAAAACAATGATAATAGCTAATACTTTCGGAACTTTTTTATTAAGAAGAAATTTATATAAAGGGTCGAAAAAATAAGCTAACATTAAAGCAAAGCTAAAATATATGAATAACCATTTCAGTTTACTTAATACATAAAATAGAACGACAACACCAATGGTTATAGTGATAATAAAATTCAATCTTTTATCTTTTACGAATTCCATAAATTATTTTCCACCTGAAACAACTTTTTACTTATCTATTT
>CAZWFH010000198.1:0-3660 GCA_964632105.1 uncultured Atribacterota bacterium | reverse complement strand
GCTCAGGAGAAATAAAGATACCCTTTAAATATCAGAATGATGAACAAACTACCTATTGGAATCATGAAAATGCTTTCGAAGGGGTAGTTAATAATTTAAAAAGAAGATATCGAGAGACTAAATCAGAATATATTCGCTCAGAGATACAAAAATTTATGAATATTGGACCCTGTCCCTCTTGTGAGGGTAAAAGACTTCGTCCGGAAAGCTTAAATGTTACTATTGATGGTTTCTCTATAGCGGATATTGCTGAGAAATCTATCAAATGGAATTATAATTTTTTTGAAAATATAAAATTAAACGAAAGAAGAAGGGTTATTGCCGGCCAAATTTTAAAAGAAATAAAAAATAGATTAAGTTTTTTAAGTAATGTAGGTTTAGATTATTTAACCTTATCGCGTTCATCTTCTACATTAGCTGGAGGAGAGAACCAGAGAATTCGTTTAGCTACTCAGATTGGCTCGAGCTTAACCGGAGTACTTTACATTTTAGACGAACCGAGTATTGGCTTACATCAAAAAGATAATTGTAAACTTTTGCAGACTCTTATAAAGCTGAGAGATTTAGGGAATACGGTGATAGTAATTGAACATGATGAAGCTACAATGAGAATTGCAGATTACATTGTGGATCTTGGACCTGGAGCAGGGATACACGGTGGATATTTAGTAGCGAAGGGTAACATTAAAGATATTATAAAAAATCAGAAGTCTATTACTGGAAGATATCTAAGCCACTTCAGTAAAATTAATATCCCCTCCAAAAGAAGAAAGGGTAATGGAAAATATTTAAAGATTTACGGAGCTCGCCAGTACAATTTAAAAAATATCGATGTGTCTATTCCTTTAGCTACACTTACTTGTATTACTGGAGTATCTGGTTCCGGGAAAAGTACTTTGGTCGAGGAGACCTTGTATAAAGCTTTAATCAAAAAAATTTATCAGAGCAGAGTTCATCCTGGTGATTATGATAAGATTGAAGGAATAGAAAATATTGATAAAGTGATAATTATCGATCAATCACCCATAGGTAGAACTTCTCGCTCTAATCCTGCTACTTACACCGGGGCTTTTACCCCGATTAGAGAAATATTTTCCAGGACAAAAGAAGCTAAAATTAGAGGTTATAAGGCGGGTAGATTTAGCTTTAATGTAAAAGGTGGAAGATGTGAGGCCTGTCAGGGTGGAGGGATTGTAAAGATTGAAATGTATTTTTTACCTGATATATATATACCCTGTGAAGTTTGCAAAGGCCAAAGGTTCAATCGTGAAACTTTAGATATAAAATATAAGACTAAAAATATAGCTCAGGTGTTAGATATGACTGTTGAAGAGGCCCTGGGATTTTTTATAGCAATCCCTATGATAAAAAGAAAATTACAAACTTTATATGATGTAGGATTAGGATATATAAAATTAGGACAATCGGCTACTACTTTATCTGGTGGAGAAGCACAAAGGGTCAAATTAGCTAAAGAATTGAGCACTAAGAGCACAGGTAGGACTATATATCTATTAGACGAGCCTACTACAGGTCTGCATTTTGATGATGTAAAAAAATTACTCGATGTCTTAGATAGGTTAGTAGACGCCGGGAATACAGTCATAGTAATCGAACATAACTTAGAGGTAATTAAATCAGCAGATCATCTTATTGATCTTGGTCCGGGAGGTGGGGAAGAGGGAGGAAGAGTTGTGGCCAAGGGAACTCCTGAAAAAATAGCCCACAATAAGAATTCATTTACCGGAGAATTTTTAAAAAAAGTATTGAATTAGTCGTTAGTGAATAGTGAATAGCAATCTCGTATCTCGTATCTAGTATCTAGTATCTCGCCAGAAATACAAGATATATGAATTAAGTTTTTTAATTAAGTTTGTAATCATACGCGATTCGTGATTAATTTTTTCTAATATAATTTTTTTATTCATCTGTTCCTTTACGAGATACGATTCACGAGATACGAGATACGAGTTACGAGTTACGAGTTATTCTCTACGCTATACGCTAATTTATATACGAGATACGATTATTATTTTATTAGAGAGATAAAATATGGATATTAAATCAAAGATAAATAAATTACCCGAAACAAGTGGAGTTTATTTTTTTAAAGATAAAAAAGGAAAAATAATATATGTAGGGAAGGCTAATTCCTTAAAAAGTAGGGTTTCTTCTTATTTTAGTAGTTCTTCTCGACATTCTCCAAAGGTAGATAAAATGATTAAAGAGATCGAGAATGTTGAATATATACCCACTTCCTCTGAAATAGAAGCACTTATCTTAGAAAGTAAAATGATTAAAAGCAACAGTCCTTACTATAATACTCAATTAAAAGATGATAAGAGTTATCCCTATATTAAAATTACTTTAGAGAAAGAATTTCCTCAAATATTATTTTACAGAAAAATAAATCAAAAGACAAAAGAAGCTAAAGCTTTGTACTTCGGTCCTTTTGTGGATACAAACGCTACCCGGGTTGTTATAAAATTATTAAGGCAAGTTTTTAAAATTAGGGGATGCAGAAAAAAAGATTTAAAGAAGGCGAAAATTTGCTTAGATTACCAGATCGGTTTGTGTTCAGCGCCTTGTGCGAATATGATTAGCAAAACAGAGTACCGAAAAAGAATAAGAGAAATTTGCCTGTTTTTGGCAGGGAAGCAAAAAAAATTATTAAATGGTCTTTACCGAGAAATGAAAGAAGCTTCCCATAATCTAAATTACGAAAAAGCTGCCAAAGTAAGAGATAGAATAAAATCAATTGAAGCAATTTTAAAAGGTCAGGAAATAAACTTACACAGGAAAAGTAATAAAAATGATTATTTGTTGAAAAAGATAGAAGAAGTAGAAGAAGACGAAATTGAGAAGGGCCGGAAGGCAGTTATTGATTTGAAAGATAAATTAAGCTTAAAAAAATTGCCAGAAAGAATTGAGGCATTCGACATCTCTAATATTCAGGGGAAATTATCTGTTGGTTCTTTGGTTGTTTTTGAGAAAGGACGACCAAAAAAGAAAAATTACCGAAGATTTAGAGTGAAAAGAGTTAAAGGAATTGACGATTATGCTATGTTGCAAGAAGTAACAGAGAGGAGATACAAAAGATTATTATCTGAAGGCAAAAGATTACCTGATTTAGTTCTTGTTGATGGAGGAAGAGGTCAACTTAGTGCGGTGGAAAAAACATTAAACAATTTAAATCTTGAATTACCAATAATAAGTATAGCCAAAAAAGAAGAGGAAATATTTAAACCGGAGATTCATAAACCGATAATATTACCTTCTAATTCTGAGTCACTTTTTTTACTGCAAAGAATAAGAGATGAGGCCCATAGATTTGCGGTGACTTATCACAGAAGAATTAGAAGTAAAGAATTACGTAATTCAAAGTTAGACCTTATTCCAGGGATTGGTACTAAACGAAAAAGATTATTATTAGAATATTTTAAAAGTATAGAAGAGATAAAGAATGCTTCCAAGGTTGACATAAGTAGAATACCAGGATTTGGAGATAAAATTGCGGAAAAAATTAAAACAATTATGGAGGTAAGAAGATGATATTAAATTTTGAAGAAAAAAGACCAATAATTAGCGAAGAAGCCTTTGTTGCTAAAAATGCTACTGTAATTGGAGAAGTTATAATCGGAAAATGCTCCAGTATTTGGT
>CAZWFH010000197.1:0-3669 GCA_964632105.1 uncultured Atribacterota bacterium | reverse complement strand
CCAGATTCCCCCTGCGCTCCCAATAAGGAATAAATCGAGTAAATCCATATAAAGAAAAGGGCATTTCTTCTGTCTCTAAGGCCTCATATTGGTAAAAGCCGTCTTCAATCAGAAATACATTCTGGCCAAAATCAAGATCAACCACATTCCCTTTGGATACACTCTCCACTCCCAAATCAATTAAAGAAATATCCTCTTGAGGTTTAATTCCATAAAAAGAAATCTTTAAGTATTCATTCTCCTGGGTAATAAGGGCAGGTATCTCCTCTTTGGCTTCTGATAACTCCATAAGGGGAATCTGGATATGCCCTTGCTCAAAATCAAAAAAGACCAGTAAAAGGGAATTAATCTCTTCCTTGTATGACCGAAAGACGATTCCCCCCTCCAGTTCATCTTCATATTCCGGTAAGGTTAAATCCTTAAGAGGAAGGGGATTGGTTAATTCATTAGTCATTTTGTCAATCTGGGCAATATGTTTATTATTAATAATTAGATACATATTGTCTTGCAAATTCTCTACCAGATAAGGGGTAAATAGCTCTACCTCTTGAGTCTGTTCCTGAGATTTAGAGGTGCCAAATCCCAGACCACCGACTCCTTTATCCTTACTTTTAGATATTTCCTTCTTCTGGGGTGGTATAATATTTTGCCATAAAGTAGAAATTATAATAAATACTTCATCAGAATCTGCCTCTTCCTCTCCGATATATTCTTTTAATTGATAATCAAAAACAGTAAGCTCGATTCCCCGATTCTTTTCACTTTTTTCTACCCAGTAAGTCTTACCGATTTCCACCCTTTCGGAAAAAGCTCTAAGGGGAAAACAAGTGGCTGCTATTAAGATAATTATTGAAAGAATGACAAATCTCTTTTTCCTCTTGTCCCTTTTCATAATTCTCCTCCTTAATATTCACTTAGATAATAATTCATAAGGGTGGTGGAGGCGCACTTAAATCCCTTGGTAAACTTGGCACACCATCCCATATCCACTTTTACCCCTGCCCCAAATCCAATTTCTTTAGAATAACAATCTTCTATGTTTATTGAAGCAATGGTAGCTCCCGTTCCTTCCTCCAAAATATCCGGGCATAAGTAACTACCAATCTTTTTCATATAGTCCTTGGCTTCTTGAAGGGCAGCTTTATCGAGTTCTCCATATTTTAAGATCATCGAGGCAATGGTCCATTGAGTATCTACCACTCCCACCATAACTCCCAGTATAACGGCCGCATCTGTACTCAATGGTCCCTTGGTCTCCAGTATAGTTCGTTCTAACATTGCCTGATGCAGCCCGGTATCTAAGACCCCTATAACCTCTCTATTCCGGGGATTTAAATCCCACCATCCCCAGCGCTGATGGCCGTTAAACTCAATGCTCTCCTCGGGGATGATTACAAAATGTTGGGCATCTAATGCCTTCATTACCTTTTCAGCTACGTAAGGGGGCATTTTTAAATTTTTCAGCCTATCTTGCTCTAAATAAGAGTATACTCTAATGGGAATATTATTTTCTGCGGCCTCATACATCAAATAAGCTGTGGTTAAAGGCCTGTTCTTGGTTAAGAATTCGATTACTTTGCCCTCCAGGATAGACTCCATAACTCCTCGACCATATAAAAAGGTCTCTTTCATCCTTACTGCTTGGCCAGGGTAAGAAATAGCTAATTTACTATCCTGACATAAATCTATATAAACTTGCAGTTCATCACCGGAGCCTTCAAATGAATTCATAATAATACGAGGCCAGAAATAGTAACTGTCTACCGCAAGGGCTCGACCTAAATTGTTAGTCAATTTATCGGAAGTGGAGGCAAATATCAAATTTATTAGATGGCCTGCTTCAGAACCCCAACTATTTTCTAAAGAAATACTATCTTCCAAAAGAGTGGCTAAATCTTCCTCCTTCTCAATCTGGCTCTTGATTTCCTCCAGACCTGATTTTAGTTCATCCATTTTCTCTTTATCCAAAATATCGGATAAGTCTTCTTCCCAGGCCCCGGGAGGGATTTCATTGCCTGTAACGAGGATTGAATGTCTTTGAAATAGTGAAGGACGGTCCTCTTTTTGGTGTTTTTCAAAGAGAATTCGCTCGATTTTCATGGTCGGCTCATCTGGTTTTTGGAAGACAAATTGAAGCCATACCTTGGTAATAATCGGTCCTTCTATTTTTTCCTCCTCAGGAGGAGCAAGTATTTGAGAAAATTGGCCTTCCTCTTCAATTACTTCCTCAAGAAACAACTCTGCTCGATAAGTCAACTCTGTACCTTCTTCCTCCTCTTCTTCTGTTTCTGAACTACCCCCTCCAAATAAACTAAAAGGGGTTCCACCCGAATTTTGCTCTTCATCCGTCCGGGAAGTTGATTTGAAATTTGCCATCAGAGTCAAAGAAATAGGCAGGTTGGCCACCTCTTCCAGTGCCCCTTGCCATTCTAAAATAGTTTGAATCTCAGAATTATCAACCTCATCTTCTATAAAATTTGTTTTTTCTACCTTTAAGGAAATAGAAAATTTGGTCAACATATTCTTTTTAATGCGATAGAAGGTTTTATCTAAATCAGCATATGCTTCACCAATTTTTGCATTCGGGAAAGAGGGGTCAAGATCTATCCATTGGTTATCTTGTAATATCTGAACCCAGTAGTGATCTTCTATAGCGGATAAAATCTCTTCATCCTGAGAAGGAGCAGAAAGGGGGACATCTTCCGGGTAATAAAAATCTTTCTCTTCGGGGAAAATATTCTTAATTAGCCAGGCCGCTTTTTCTTTGTTAAGTTTTCCCTGGGCATAGCGAACTTTTTCTCCCTCCAGACTAAGAAGCTCAGTAAGAAGCCTCGCCTGTTCTACTGCATTGCCGGCCTGAGCCCACAATACCCCTTGAGATGACTTCATTATTCCCGTGAAGGGTTCAAATTCAATTTGTTCCCTTACAAAGGCAAAAGCCGCCTCCCACTGATTATCAATTGCTTCATTCAATTGTTCTAAAGAGGTATAGATTTTATTCTCTTTCTTATTTTCTGCCTTACCTTCCCAGACATAACCAAATACAAAAAACAAAATAACTATTAGAAAAACAATTTTTCTTAATATAGATAAACAATTCCTAATTTTATTCATTTCTCTCCTCCCCTTTGCCAGAAAATTTATCTAAAACATAGTATAATTATTATGCTATGCTTCCTCGGGTATTACTTGTTTATTATCTTGAACATCTTTAGGTTTTATAACTTCACACTTTTATCAATCTCCATAATTAAGAAAACGGGACACCTGTTGTCTATTTATTTACTCTGACAGATTCTTACTTTATTGTAATAAATCAATTACTTCCTGATAATTTTTATTTTTAGCCATATCCAGAGCAGTTTTACCCTGCTTATCTTTTAGGTTAGGATCAGCTCCATACTCTAAAAATAATTTTACTAACCGTACATCTCCTTTATAGGCGGCCTGCATTAAAGGAGTGGTTTCTGTCTTTGGAACAAGATTAGTGTTTGCTCCGTGAGAAAGGAACATTTCAATTATCTGATAATCTTCTTCAGTTTTACTGTGTAAAGTCTGACGGGTAATATTCCCTAAGGCAGTGGAATTTATCTGCCCTGAACTGCCTACTTTAGAATTAGGATCTGCTCCTGCTTCCAGTAGAAGAGGAATCATTCCTTTATAATTATC
>CAZWFH010000196.1:0-3684 GCA_964632105.1 uncultured Atribacterota bacterium | reverse complement strand
CAGCGTGAAAAAATTATATTATATATGAGTAATTTTGTCAACTTTTATTTTTCTGAATTTGTTCATTGATTCAAAACTATTTCTTGGGCATCTTCTTTTGCAATTCGTTCCATAAATTTTTTAAAAGATGGATAATCTTCTTTAGATATTTCAAAGGTATTAAATTTATAATTTCTCTCGTATCTAATAGTATTATCTTCCAACAAATATTTAACTCTATAAGAACCAAAGGGTAGTATTAAATCGATATCATCTGGAATTCTTTCTATTTTATACCCTTCCGGGATAGCAATTTCCACTATATTCTGGGAACAATATTGGTTGTAGAAATACATCTGATATCTTCTTTCTTCCTTAGCTACGATACTGGTAGATTCTACCCTTTCAATAATGGAAGGCTTAAATTGAAGTTTATTACCAATCTTCTTAGCATAATGAGGAGCTCTAAACTTATATTTCTGCTCTACCGGCACATCAAGATCAGCTAAATCAGAAAAGCTAAATTCCTCCAGCACAGAACCAGGACAACTTGAACTCAAAGAATTTTGAATTGCTTCACCTCTCTTGGTTTCTCCTAAGTCTTTAAAAATACTTCTATAATAAGCTGCAAAAATACCTGATTGAGAGATAGTGGCTTCCCCTTTAATCGACCCATCCTCGGCTAAATCTAATTTTATTTCCCTTATCCTCTGATTTTCCTCAGCGGGCTGAACAGGAATTTTCATAAATTTTCCTTCTCCGTTAATCAAAACCATTGCCCAGGCATCCTGATCCATCGCCGGTAAATCACCATAAACATAGTTCTCAGCAGTTCCATCTAAAAACATTAGCTCCCCATTTAAAGAGACTGCTGCAATAGCATGATCAAATTGAAAACTGGGTAAATTAAGATCTAATTCCCCGCTATATCTGGTCCTAAGCAATACATAATAGGCCTCTATGTCTGCCTCTCTCAACATAGCAATAAGCAAGGTTGCTTTATCTTTACAATCACCGTATTTGTATTTATATATCTCTGCTGCCTCGTGAGGCATATGCCCACTTATCCCAAATTCTAAACCCAGATATCTTATTTCTGAAACTACATAATGGTATATTGCTCGAATCTTCTCTTCATCGGTATCTTTTCCTTGAATAAGTTCAGCCACTTTCGCCTTTATATCAGCATCAGCCTTGCTCTGTTCTCGGGATATATCATAATACCAGGAAGTAATCTCTTCCCAGGAAAAAAAACTGCTTATGGTAATTCGAGGAGCTACATTATGAAAAGGAGGCATATCGCTTTCATAGATGATCTGAGAAATATTAGAAGCTTCCCAAGTATAAACTATTTTATTCTCATCTTTTTTAACTTCTGGCTCAATATCAGTCTTAAAATTAACTATCTTGATTTCTACCCCCTCAGGAATAGTAAGCACATATCTACAAGCTTGGATAGGTTCAAAATCTTGCAGATAGAAAGTATCCTGGAAATTTTTACCAATAAAACTTCGGCTATAATCATCCAGAGTGTATTGATATTCAATGGTTACCCCTTCTTCCAGGGCAGGCATAGAAATTACTTTTTGGGAAATATTGGAGTATAGACGATATCCCTCTAAGGGAAAAATATCTTTTATAGAAGTGGCCTCTATTACAGTCCCATCTAATTTAAAAGTCCGGGCTTTCTTAATGGTTATCCTTTCTCCCCAGGCATTGTAAGTTATAAATACCTCTCCGAATTTTTCAATCCCTCTCCTATTGAAGAGTTTAACGATTTTATGATAAGTCGTGGAAGAGGTCCCATCTAAATGAATAATCCTCCTTGTTTCATTTAAAAGTATAGCTGCACTCGCATCCGGATATTCTTCTGCTGAAGGAGATTTAGCAATTAATTCCCGGGCATCTACTTCGGCTACCTCTTCTTTTTCAGAAATAAAATCAATATAATCCCTTAAATGAAGAAATTCAGGTGATATCTCCAGGGCTTGCTTCCATAACCCAATAGCCTTCTCCTCTTCTCCTTGTTCGTGATAGAGATAGCCTAATTGAGAATATATTGAGGAATTATAGGGGAATATTTCCTTTGCTTCTTCTAAAATTTCGATAGCCTTAGCCTCTTCCCCCATCCTGATATAACCATCGGCTATGTTTTTATAAATTGCCGGGTTATCGGGTTCCCAGAGTAAGACTTCCCTATAAAGAGCAATCCCCTCTTCAAACTTTCCTAATTGAAAATATAAACTACTTAATCTTGCCCGACTCAGACTATCATCATGATTAATATCCAATGCCTTCTTATATTGCTGAATTGCTTTCTCATACCACCCTTTTCTTTCGTATGAGACACCTAAAGAATATTGAACCAGGGCATAGTAGGGTTTAGTTTCCCCTATTTCTTCCAATTTTTTTCTTGCTTCTAAATTCCAACCTTTCCTTTCGTAAGCCCAGGAGAGATATAGATTGGCCTCTAAAGAATCTGGATTCACCTCTAACATCTTTTCAAATTCTTCAATAGCTTCTTTATACAATCCCTTTTCGTAATAATTCATTCCTACTTGCATTATAGCTTGAATAAAATCAGGATTATCCTTTAATGCTTCTTTGATTTGTTCCTGCCCCTCATCAAACTTCTCTTTCTGTCTATATCCATTGCCTAAAAGATAATGGGCTAAAGCATTCTTTGAATCTACAGAAACTGCTTTCTCAAATTCTTCTACTGCTTTATCTAAAAATCCTTTCTTCTGAAATACCAATCCTAAAAAAAGATGTGACTTCAAATCTTGAGGATTATTAATAACTTCTTCTTGGTAATAAGTGAGAGCATTATTTAGATATTCTTTTTCTTTTAATTCTTCCTCAGTTAGTTTTACTTTTGCTGCCTTTGCTATCTCTTTATGTTCGGAATTATACTTTAATCCTTCGATTAGCTCTCCATTGATATCAGTTATTCTAAAATAAAATCCCCAGGTTTCCTCTTTTTCACAAACTTTTACTAAAATTTTATTCCAACCCTCGCTCAGCAAAACAGGTACCGCTTCCTGGTCAATTACCGCTCTTCGGTAAATATCCTGTTCTATCACCACTTCATCATTAAGCCACACTTTTACTGCATCATCTGCTCCTACCTTAAAAATAGCAACCTTCTCCTGAGGTGAATAGACATAAGTTAAGGCATAACCTACTGACCAATTATTGGGGTAAAGGAAGGCATTGAAGTTTAAAAAACCGGAAATACTTATTTTTTGGGGCTTAAACCATTTTATATGAAGACTATCCTTCCCACTGTAAACTTTTTGCAAATCAATCTCTTCTTCCGGAGGATATACTTTTTTAAAGCCGGATTTACCGGTATTATCAAAAGGTCCGATTATCAACCAATCGGTGACCATCCCCAATTTTTCAATCTCTTGACTTGCTTGGGGAATATTGTTCTTTCTAATATAGAATTGGGCTATCTGTCCTTGAGCATAAGCTTTAAGAATTTTATTCTTAGAATCTTTATCTAAAATTTCTTGTGCAAGAGCTACGAATTCATCATATTTCCCAACTTTATCTAAAACCTCTTCGAGCATAATCCAATAAACTTCTGCTTCCGGAGAATCAGGATTTTCACTGATAAAATCAGCCCACTGGTCAAAGGCTTCCTGATAAAATCCTTTTGACCAATAATCAAACCCGATTATTTCTGAATCGCTGGCACAT
>CAZWFH010000195.1:0-3685 GCA_964632105.1 uncultured Atribacterota bacterium | reverse complement strand
TGATAAAAGCACCGGTGATATCTCCTGCTCCTGTTGCCTTCAGTCTTTTTTCTGAGAAACTATATCTAGACATTGTTCCAGAATGTGCAGGGAAAGGGAATGCTGCCAAATACATTAGAAATAAAATGAGTTTACCAATAATTTGTTGTGGGGATGCCGAAAACGATGAAAATATGTTAAAAATTAGTAATTATGGGATATTAGTAGGAAATACATCTATTAGATTAAAAAGTAAATTATCAAAATTTCCCAACATTTATTTAGCTAGATCTTATTATGCAAAAGGTGTAATTGAGGGATTAAAATTTTATAGTATCATTAAGCAATAGATTGTGGCTGGGGACCGGCCCCTGGGCTGCCCGAGAACATACAGGTTCTATACAAAAAGGCTGGGAAGAGGTTTACAATATTAACCCCTCAATAGTCGAAAAGGCAGCAAAACATATAACCTCAGCAGCAAAGTATTTGGAAAATTTAAATTGAATAAAAAATGCCCCAAATTAATATTTGAATGTTTTAAGAAATAAGATAAAAATTATTGTTATTTTCTCCTAATTTTTTATTTTTAATGTTATAATTATAGGTATAAAAGGGAGTGCGATTCACCGAAATTACACTCCCTTTTAATATGACTATACCGAAAGACTTAACATACGTTTTCCTTTCGGTTTTTTTATTTAATTAGATTTAATTATTTTTTCAGTATCTCTTACCCAGCAAATTGAGGACCCACTCTTTTTCTCTCTATCTCTCTCATTAACCATTGTCATGCCAGGATGACTTTTCTCTAATATTTCACATTTTATTTAATCTAATTCAATCATTCCCGATTTAACCAATCCTGGCCACTCTAACTAATCTAATTTACCTGGCTAATTTAATTTATTCCGACCATTCTAATTTTACGACTTAACCACGTACGGGGCGGGTAACTTTCCTTCCCCCTTCAATCCCCCCTAAAACCCCCCTCTTAACCCCCTTCTTTTTATTTTTGCTCCTTGGCTCAAAAGCTACGCTCGCGGGGACGCTTCTAAGCATAAACGCGGGGGTAACGCTCTTATGCCCCGCTGTTGCTTCGCTTTATTCGCCACCGCAAAAAAATAAGGTTAGGCTATGATTCATTAGGGGGGAAGCATTAAGGGGGAAGGAAAAACTGCGGTCGATTCACCCCCTACTCTACAAGCATAATTGCAGGTATTATCGAGACCCTCTCTCCCTTGCCCCGCCCCTATTTGCGAACATTTTCGTGATTCTGCTATCTTTCGTGGTTTAGTCTTCTCCCCGTAAAAGAGAGATAAAAAATAAGTGAGAGAATAAGAGCAGGAATTTTTTATCTCCCTTTTCGGTGGCTATTTTTTTCGGTTTCTTAACGGTTAGCGATAAGTAAAAACATCCATAAATAAAATATTAAAGAAAAGAAATATTTTCTTTATGTAGTTTTCACCTATCGCAGGGGAAAGTTCATCTTTTTTCTTCTCTTTGCAATTTATCTCCCGGCGTTTGTAGAAGCCAGTGCCGCAAATAATCTCATGCTTGAGTATTTTTGCTGTAATTTTTTGTGGTGCTAAGTCTTCTATAAACGCCCACCGGTGTCGCCCGTATAAGCTCTTAGGATAGTTTTAGTTTTTTTTATACTGCTACTGCTTAAAAAATATTAAAACGTAGAAGAACAATGATCAGGAACAGGGGGGGAAGGGAGGGGAGCCATGCGATGATTAGGAACAGAGATTTAGCCCTACGGTAGAAAGTATCTGATTTAGCCCGCCTTTATATTTTTAACCAGGCTAAAAAAGCTTTTAGTTGGTTAAAAATATAATGCTTTTTTTGCTATACATAACAAAGCTTTATCGGATAAGATATGCATGAGATTATTTCTGGTAGAATGTCCGATAGAGTCTTGTTATGTATGTAGAGACTTTCAATTAAACTTCTTAGCAAAAAAATCTCTTGGCGGGCAGTCGTGGTGATGAGATGACCAGAAAATTAAATTAGATTATAAGAAACAGAAAGTAAACACAAAGGGTTATAACCATAAATTTATAACCGCATAAATCAGTTAAAAAAAGGGGAATGCTATAAAAATAACATTCCCCGAAAAGAGACAAAGAAAAGGAATGCATTACTAAACCTTTCCCTTGCATATCAAATATATCACGGGTTTAAGAAAATATCAAAGGGTAATTTTATATAAAGTTCCGCGGATAGCCGAAGTTGATATAGCAAGGCGAAGGCAATTTAGCAAAAACCTGAAGGGCGGTACCGTCTATTCGATGTTAGGTGTGTTTTTAAATCTCATGCCAGATGCAACCATTAATTGCAATGTTCTCGATAGATGAGTGTTTTCCACATAAGGAGTAATTTTTTCATTCATGATCTTTAAAATCCCAGCAATCATTTCATCGATTGTGATAACTTTAAGTTTCAAATTTACTTTCTTTTGTTTAAAATATTTCTTAATAGCTTCGGAATTCTGAAAATCGCTTTTATACTTTAATGATCCTTTTGTTATTTTGGTACATAATATTACATATTCTAGTTCTATTTCTTGAGTAGCGACAACATTTAATTCATTTCTTAATATTTCCAAGAATGAATTAGTCCATCTATATACACAAAGTTCCCTAAATACACACCAATCATCTCGTTTCCCAGTAGTTTTAATAGGTTGCTTATTTAATAAAGCATCCTCTAACGTATTTTTGTATTTTAATATATCAAAACCACCTTGCCATGATTTGCAGCTAACAGTAATAATTTTATTTCTTTTATGAGCATCAATAATGATTAAATCTATATCAGAATGTACAGAATCAAATTTAGCTATATAGGCTGGCTCTTTATCTGATGGTCTATATTTAATATTATGTTTTGTAAAGTAACCAACTTTTTTAGAATAAAAATCTTCTGCGATCTGTTCTAATATATCTTCTTTCATTAGTACCTCACTTAAAATAATCGAACCACTTCGTTTATGCACGACTCTAGGTGAAGTTCTGAAAATTAACCACTAATTTCCCTTGTAGTATTCTTTATAGATTCTTATGCTTATTATAACTAATTTTATTTATTTTACAAATAGTAATTTTATACATAGGTAAGTCAAGGGGTCCTTCTTGTATCGGGAAGGATCCCTTTATAGTTTTATAAAATAAGGAGCAATTATAAGGAAATCAAAGAAATGGGAAGCTTTATACATTATAAAGGGCAATAATGTTCTAATATTGACTATTATATTAATATATGTTAATATATTCATATACAACACTTAGCTTTGCTTGATTTAAAACCCGTCCTCGATCTGATCGGGGATTCTAAAAAAGGAGGTGAAAAATAGATGGCAACAGTAATAACCGTTCCCCGTGATTCAAGCCTGCAGTTTAGACTGGTAGTAGGCACCAATCCGGAAACCGGAGCACCTATCATCAATAGCAAGACTTTTACTAAGATCAAATCTTCTGCTTTAGACCAAGATGTCTATGATACGGCTACCGCTTTAACCGGCTTACAGAAGTACACTGTAGATGAAACCAGACTTGAAAAAGAATCTCAACTTACTGAATAATCGCTAATAATCGTAAACCATAAACAAAGAAGGAGGTGAAAAAATAAATGCCAACCGAATTAGGAGAAGTAACTAGTGCCTTGTTAAATAATAAATGATATAATTTATAGTGACATTTTTAAA
>CAZWFH010000194.1:0-3691 GCA_964632105.1 uncultured Atribacterota bacterium | reverse complement strand
TAAAAACTAAAAGCTAAAGAAGAGCGGTACTGAAATATCTCTCTGCCCGGTCAGGCAGTATAGTCACCACCCGGTTTCGGCCATTATCCACATGAAGGGCGGCAAAGACATTTGCCCCGGATGAAGTCCCCACCAGCAACCCTTCTTCTTTAGAGAGTTGGCGAGTAGTGTCAATGGCTTCCTCATCAGTAACGGTAAATACCATATCTACCATTTTTACATCCAGGACAGCAGGGATAAATCCATCACCAATCCCTTGAATCTGATGAAGCCCTGGTTCTTGGCCTAATAAGGCGGAACTGTTTTTTGGTTCCACTGCTACGATTTTTACTTTAGGATTCTTTTCCTTTAAATATTTTCCAATCCCTTGAAGGGTTCCTCCACTTCCTACTCCAGCTACAAAGACATCTACCTTCCCCTTCATATCCTCCCAGATTTCAGGACCGATTTGTTGATAATGAAGCTCCGGATTATGAGGATTTATAAATTGATCTGCTACAAAATATTTTCCCGGTTCTGCCTTGGTAATCTCCCGCATCTTTTTTATACTTTCTGGCAGACTCCCTTTGGCCGAGGTAAAAATAATCTCACCCCCAAAGGCCTGAATTATTTTCTTCCGTTCTTCACTCATATTCTCCGGCATTACACAGATTACCTGGTAGCCCTTCTGCACTCCTACTAAAGTTAAGCCAATTCCGGTATTCCCGGAAGTTGCCTCAATAATGGTCATACCCGGTTTAAGCTTTCCTTCCTTTTCCGCCATTTCAATGATATATTTAGCTACTCTATCTTTGATGCTCCCTCCGGGATTCAGATATTCAGCTTTCACAAATACATTTCCCGAAGACATCTTTTTTAATTGAATTAAAGGAATGTTTCCTATTGCATCCAGAACGGAATTTACCAGCATAAAAATAAACCTCCTTAAAACCTGCCAGGGGACGGTCCTTTGGCAGGAAAAAATAATCTCTTGATTAAGAATTATAACAAGATATAACAAGATTAGTCAACTTATGCAATAAAAAAATAAAGGACCAGAGCTCAGCTTCACATCCACTTTTTTCTTTTAAAATAGATGGCCATAACAATTCCTATAATTAACATCCCTAACAAAACTATAGGATAACCCCAAACCCATTTAATTTCTGGCATATTTGAGAAATTCATTCCATAAATACCAGTTATGAAAGTCAAAGGGATAAATATGGTGGCAATAATAGTTAACATTTTCATAATTTCATTCATTCTGTTGCTTGCACTGGAAAGATAAATGTCCAGCATTCCTGAAATTATGTCCCTTAAAGTCTCTACGGTATCCATAACCTGAATTGTATGATCGTATACATCCCTAAGATAAACATTTGTAGATTCAAGTATAAGAGAAGATTCTCCTCTTTGCAGAATACTAATTACTTCCCTTAGGGGCCAAACAGATTTACGTAAAAAGATTAAATCTCTCCTTAATTTATGAATTACCCGCAAATTAGCTGGTTTTGGTCGACTAATCACTTTATCTTCTATATTCTCTATTTTTTCTCCTAATTTTTCAATTATTATAAAATAGTTATCAACTATTGCATCCATTAAGGCATAAATAAGGTAATCTGCTCCTGCTTTTCTTATTCGTCCAATATTATTTCTAATCCTCTCCCGAATAGAATTAAAAACATCTCCTTCCCTTTCCTGAAAAGAAATAACATAATTCTTCCCCAGAATCAGACTTACCTGATCAACTTTCATTTCATTATCATTTTTATCATAGTAAAGCATCTTTAAAATAATAAAAATGTAATTCACAAAATCTTTTATTTTGGGTCGTTGATCGTTATCCACAATATCTTCTAAAATTAGGGGGTGAAAATTATAATTTTTCCCCAGTTCTTCTATGATCTTAACCTCGTGTACACCATCTATATTTATCCAGGTTACAGTCGGCTTATCTTTATAAGGAAAACATTCTTTTATAGATTTTGCTTCTTTCTCTTGAAATTGCTCTTCATTATAGTCAACGATGGTAATCTTGGTCTTTTCAGCTCTCTTATTTCCGATATGGACTATAGTTCCTGGCGGAAGCCCTACTTTTTTTGACTTTTTCTTAACCAGTTTAGGCATTACAATTCACCTCGTTTAAATCAATATAAATATAATACCTGATAATTTATAATATTGATTTATGAATTAGATTAGGTAACGTTTACGCAGTCAATAATTCGATAATATTTTCTAACTTCTCATAAGGAGTTTAATAAATTAAATTCCTACCCTCCAATTTTGCTTCATACTTTAGTTATTCTGATGGTAATTCTGGTTCTTCGCTTTCAATTTCCTCTTCTTTTTTTCTTTCACTATCTCTTTGAAGATCCCATTCGAGTTCTTGAATCTTCTTCTTCTGACTGGAAATTAATTTCATTCTCTTTATTTTTGAAGGTACAGAAACCAATAAACTCATTATAACTCCCAAAGCGACAGTAATTAAAAGTACCAGCGCTAATGAGCTTTCAAATCTCCAGGTCAGAAAGCTTACCTTTATAGGAACTGCATTCTGAAGCGCAAAAACAACAGCCAGAATAGCTACAATAATAGCCAGAATCAATTGTAACTGCATGCAAATCTCGCCCCTTTCTTGTATTTTCTTTTAATTTTAAATTACTAATATTATATCACCTTAATATGACAATTTAATCGGAAATAACATAGGTACTTTCTTTTTATACTCCTCATATACCGACCCAAACCTTTGTGTTAGAAGTTTTTCTTCATACCGTGAGATCATATAATAAAATATTATAATTATAAACCACACCAAAATTGAAAGGAGGGATAGCGATAATAAAATGAATCCAAGATAAAGTAATATTGAACCAAGGTATATCGGATGACGTACAATAAAAAATACACCAGTAGTAATTACCTGCGGTTCTTCTCTTGTTTTTCCAAATACTGTGTTTAGGCCAGCTCGAGCTAATAATCCAGATATGACTAATACGATTAGAGCAATTGGAACACGTATATAATTAGATACGTATTGAGTTAAAAAAGTCGAATATTTGAATACGAATGAGTCCGCAATCCATACAACGAGAAAGATAACCAGGAGAATTAACTGGCCCATATCGCCGAAAACATACTCGCCTGTTAAGTCACCACGATGTTGATGTGATTTTCTTAAATGTCCTTTTTCATTTTTCATTTTCTTTCTTCCGCACTAAAATTTTTTATTTTACTTGTTTGTATCTTAAAAGCTAAGGGATTTTTCCTTCTCTTATTATTTTATAAAGGAAAGATTTGTTAATTTTAAATATTCAGCAGTCTTTCTAAAAATGATTGTTTAAGAAAACCTGTCAATTACATTCTTAAATCTCTTCGCACCTGCCATAATTTGTTATTGTTGTTGTTTGAGATTATTTATCATTATGTAATAAAGACTAATAAAAGTCAATTGATAAAACATCTTTGTTTATCAGGGAATGCCCTCTATCACCGAAGTCATTATAGAGTGAGCGATAAAGGACCATCCCCTGATATAACCGTTCATTGCTCAAAAAAATGACAAAGGACCATCCCCTGCTTAAAACCTGACAGAGGACCGTCCCCTGTCAGGTTTGTCCCCTTTCACACTTTGGGTAATTCTTTTAAGGCCTCTTCAATTTTTTCCTGAGGATAGGCGTAATCTTTTAATTTTCCGGCGAAG
>CAZWFH010000193.1:0-3696 GCA_964632105.1 uncultured Atribacterota bacterium | reverse complement strand
ACGAATCATCGATCAAAATATCAGGGGTAGTTAAAGAAGAAAAGAGAGTTCCTTTGGGATACGAAATTTTAGTAAAAAATATTGAGGTTGTTAGTATGGCCGAAGAAAATTATCCAATCTCTTTAAAAGAACATGGAGTAGGATACCTGATGGATTATCGCCATCTATGGTTAAGGTCACCTCGGCAAAATGCTATTCTAAAAATAAGAGCAGAGATAATTAAATCTATTCGGGATTTTTTAGATATGAACGGTTTTATCTTAATGGATACACCGATACTTACTCCTGCTGCTTGTGAAGGGACTACTACTTTATTTGAGACTGAATATTTTGACGATAAGGCATATCTTACACAAAGTGGACAGCTTTACAATGAGGCAAATGCTGCGGCTTTTGGAAAAGTATACTCTTTTGGGCCAACTTTTCGAGCTGAAAAGTCTAAAACCAGAAGACATCTAATGGAATTTTGGATGGTTGAACCTGAAGCATCCTATGTGGATTTTGAGGAATGTAATGAAATTGAAGAAAATTTAATAATTTATATTGTCAGGAAAGTATTGGAAAAAAGAACAAAAGAATTAAATCTATTGGATAGAGATATCTCAAAATTAGAACTTATCAAGACACCTTTTCCAAGAATCTCATATGATGAAGCAATAGATATTTTAAAAAGTAATGGCGCAAAAGTTGAATGGGGAGATGATTTTGGTGGGGAAGATGAAACAATTTTATCAAAAAGATATGATAGACCCGTATTTGTTCATAGGTATCCTGTAAAATGCAAGGCTTTTTATATGAAGCCTGACCCAAAAAGAGAAGATGTCGTTTTGGGCGCTGATCTTTTAGCCCCGGAAGGATATGGAGAAATTATCGGGGGCGGACAAAGAATTGATGATTATGAATTATTAGAAAAAAGGCTTAAAGAGCATAAATTACCCAGAGAAAAGTATGAGTGGTATTTAGATTTAAGAAAATATGGGTCAGTCCCTCATTCTGGATTTGGTTTAGGAATAGAAAGAACTGTTGCCTGGATATGTGGTTTAAGCCATATTCGCGAAACCATTCCCTTCCCGAGAATGTTAAATAAAATTTATCCCTGAAGATAGTATCGAGTATCGAGTATATAGCATCGAGTCAAGAAAGAAAAAGAAAAGAAAGATGCAAGATAGTAAAAACAGTATCGAGTATATAGTATTTGCTTAGTTGGTTACCTGGTTAATAAAATGAAGCCAGAATACAGAATCCGATTCTTTTTATCTCTTTATCTAAAAACTGTAAACTGATAACTGAAAACCGATTTTCTTCACACAATACTCGATACTCGATACTCGATACTGGATACTATAATGTTACGCGATACTCGATACTTATTTATAAAGGAGCATAGACGAAAATGAAAAAATTAAAAGAATTTATAGAACCTATGGGCTCTTGGAAGAAAACTCATTCTTGCGGAGAGCTTCGTAAAAATGATATTGGAAAAGAAGTAATCTTAATGGGCTGGGCTCAGAGCAGAAGAGATCATGGTGGTTTAATCTTTATAGATTTAAGGGACCGTGAAGGAATATCACAAATTGTGTTTGACCCAAAAGATTCTGCTGAAGCACATAAAAAAGCCCATATCATTAAAAACGAATATGTGATTGCAGTTAAGGGGAAGGTTGTTTCTCGTGTAGCTGGTTCTGAAAATCCTAATATGACAACCGGAGAAATTGAAATTAAAGCAAAGCAGGTAAAAATATTAAACATTTCTGATACCCTGCCTTTTAATATAGATGACAAGGTAGAGATAAATGATAATTTAAGATTAAAATATAGATATCTGGATTTAAGACAGTTAAAGATGCAAAAAAATTTGCGATTACGACACCAGGTCTGTATGGAAATTAGAAATTACTTAAACAGTAAAAGTTTTTTAGATATAGAAACACCTTTTTTAACTAAGAGTACACCTGAAGGGGCAAGAGATTATATAGTTCCCAGCAGAGTGAATCCAGGTAAATTTTATGCCCTACCTCAATCTCCTCAATTATTTAAACAATTATTAATGGTTGCTGGATTTGAAAAATATTACCAGATAGTAAGATGCTTCCGCGACGAAGATTTAAGAGCTGACCGAGGACCCGAATTCACTCAGCTTGATATGGAAATGTCATTTGTCGATAGAGACTATATATTTAATTTAGTAGAGGAAATGTTTACTTATTTATTTAATAAATTGTTTAATATCAACATAAAAGTACCTTTTATCAAAATGGATTATCAAGAAGCAATTTCCGGATATGGAACAGATAAACCAGATTTAAGATTTGAAATGGAGATAATAAATTTAACTGAAATATTTGACAAAAGTTCTTTTAGAGTATTTGAAGAAGTGATTAAAAACAAAGGGGAAATATGCGCTATTAAAATTGAAAATGATAAGGAATTTTCTCGAAAAAAACTCGATGATTTACAATTATTTATTACTTCGTTTGGCGCAAAAGAACTAGCCTATATAAAAATTAAGCAAAGAAAAAATTTTCAATCTTCTATAGCCAAGTTTCTTTCTCCCGAAGAGATAGAAAAAATAAAACTTAAAACTAATGCGAATCCTGGTGATCTTATCTTAATTCTTGCTGATCAAGCGAAAGTAATATATGAAGCATTAGGAAATTTAAGATTAAAATTAGCCAAAGATTTAGACCTTATTAATAAGGATAAAGGAGAATTTAATTTTCTTTGGGTTACAAATTTCCCTTTGTTAAAATATAACCCGGAGGAAAAGAGGTATGAAGCAGTTCATCATCCTTTCACAGCACCAGTTGATGAAGATATAAAATTATTAGAAACCAATCCCTTAAAAGTACGTTCAAAAGCATATGATTTAGTAATTAATGGGAACGAAATTGGAGGAGGAAGTATCAGAATACACAATAACGATCTTCAAAAAATAATTTTTAGATTGTTAGGAATAAATGATAAACAGGCTGAACAAAAATTTGGATTCTTATTGCAAGCCTTAAAATATGGAGCACCACCACATGGGGGAATTGCCTTTGGTCTGGATAGGCTGGTTATGCTTTTAGCCGGAGCTTCCTCAATCAGAGAAGTAATTGCCTTCCCCAAGACCCAAAAGGCTACCTGTCTATTAACTGATGCTCCATCTGAAGTAGATCAAAATCAATTAAGGGAACTTCATATAAAATTAGATTTACCGCAAGGATAGCGTATAGCGTACAGCGTGGAGCGTATAGGAAATAGTATCGAGTATCGAGTAAATTAATAAGATTAAGAATATTTCATATTAACTCGATTTATAATTTTTGTATTAGTTTTATGGTCATTAGACAAATATATTTTATTTTTTCAGCCACTTTTCTCTCTCTTTTTTCTTCTCTCTTTACTCGATACTCGATACTGTTTTGGAGATACTATTTTGTTAGTGTAAACTTTAGTGGAGTAGTTACACAAAAAGAAGAATGCTACTTTTTTTATCTTTTCTTTCTCTTTCTTAACTCGATACTCGATACTCGATACTATTCTGGATATTGAAAGATACAATAAGGTGTGATATTATAAGGACAAAGAAAATATATGAATTACCCTGCTGTGCTCGTGCTGACTGATTAAGTTTTGAGCCAACACTTATATAAAGAGGAATCGAGCTCTAAATGTAGAATGTAGGCCTGAGGTAAGTCTCCCTCCACCGGAGGA
>CAZWFH010000192.1:0-3706 GCA_964632105.1 uncultured Atribacterota bacterium | reverse complement strand
CCGCATTCCTACTTCTATTAAAATATAAATATATATAATTTATTCAAATCTGAAGAAGCGGATAGCCAGCAATAATGATAAAGCAGAAATTACCAGAAGAACATAGAAATTAGGAAGGATCTCGGTTATTCCAAATCCCCGGGTAATAATCTTATTAAATCCATTGATAGCCCAGTATTGAGGAGTAAAACGAGCAATATTTTGCATAAATTTAGGAACGATTTCAATAGGCCACCAGGCACCGCCAAGCATGCTGGTTACCATTGAAATAAGCACAGCAAATGCCCCAGCTTGAGCTGAAGTCCGCACAATAACTGAAAGAAGTGTTCCTATCCCGGTTACTGAAAGGACATAACTTACCACCAGTAGCAAAACTCCCGACGGCAAATTCCCCCAATTCACTTTCAAAACCAACTGACCAAAAAGAATAAGAATCAAAAATTGAATAAAGCCTACTAAGAAAAAACCCAACATCTTGCCAGAAATTATGAAAAACTTCTCTGTTGGTGTGGTTAAAAGCCTGGCCAGTGTTTTATGGTGTCTTTCTTGACTCATTTCTGCCCCGGCAAAGAATACACCCATCATAACAAACATTACCGCAAATCCAGGTGAAGATGCATTCATCCCTATAGGTATATTTTCATTTCTTTCTTCCATAGATAGAACAATATATTCTACATAAATGGGGGGTACAGGCTTAAAGAATTCGTCGGCTTCTTTAAATGCATCTTCCCATATCTTTTTCTTCTCATTTTCCAAAATTTCGCTTTCTGACACTGCTTTTCTTTCGATAAACTTTTCCAGAGTAAAATTTGCCGAGAGAGCATCAATGGAAATTCTTTCGGCAGCTGCGGTAGTGAGCTCATCCAGAAAATAAGAGGTATTTCTTTCTGACTTTAAGATCTCAATTACTACCTGATCTCCTGCTTTAAGTTTTTCTGAAAAATCATTCGGTATTATTAAACCTACAGAAAGTTTGGTATCTTTTACCAAATCCCTCATTTTATCCTCATCGTCCTCTACCACTGCTATAATCTTAATGCTCTCTTCTTTTCTCAATATCTCCGCGAATACCTCTCCGTAGATCCCTCCATCCCTATTTAAAAAACCCACTGGAATCTTATCATCTCCACCATCCGAAGTACTCATCGTCCCTATAAGTGTCGTCCATATAATGGGCATAACAATAAGCCAGAGAAGGTTACCTCTGTTACGAAAGGTTGTTTTTAAAGAATTAAAAGATATTTGAAAAATTTTTCTAATCAACTTTAACTCCTTTTATTCTTAATCTTAATACACCCAAAGAGAAAAATATGAGAGCCATAAGGAGAAGAACAAAGACTTCTGGAAAGATAGAAATAATTCCTCCTTCCTGATACATAAGCTTAGAGAATCCGTCAATTGCCCATCGGTTTGGGGTAAATTTACTTATTATATTTAACCAATCAGGAAATGCAGATATCGGCCACATCGATCCTCCCAGAAACCCAAATATCATTGATAAGGCCGGTCCTATATTCCCAATCTGTTCTTCACTTTTGGTAAGAGAGGCAAGCAGGGTGGAAAGGCCTGAGAAGGCTAATACCGAGAAAAAAATCATAATAACAATTCCCAAAAGCGAATCCCCCCAACTAACTCGATAAAATATTGCCGTAAAAAATATAATCATCACAAACTGCAGAAGAGCAATAAGAAAAATACCAAAGAGTTTCCCGCCAAGAATTTCTCTTTCGCTTACCGGAGCAACTTTAATCCTCTCCAGGGTTTTGTTCCTTCTTTCCTGAAAGATAGTCTCAGCCCCGGCATTAGTAGCAAATAAGAGATACATAACCGCTATTCCTACTGCATAATATTCTATAGCCAAGGGATTCTTAGTCATCTTCTTCTCCGTCTTCTTATCTATCAGGATGGACTCATTCATATTTTCTACATCCGAAAGCCAGACCGATATTAATGGTTGAATTTCAGCAGGATTTATTAGATTCTCGGATACTAAAATTCCAATAGAAGTCCCCAGTATAATCCTTCTCTTTAATACTTCCAGAGTAAAAGATTCCACAATATTTTTGATTACTCCGGCTTTAATGGTCTGCTCCGGGTCTCCTAAAATCTTTATCCGAGTATCTTCTCCTTTCAGGATAGCCTGAGAAAATCCCTCTCCGATAATAACACCGGCAGCAATCTTCCCTTTATTTACCTCATTTATTATCTCTTCCTCACTTTCCATAAACTGTATCTTTATCATATCCCTTAGCTGCTCAGAACCAAATACTTCTTCTAATAAAATCTTGGAAAAGTCTCCTCTGTCTTCATCAAGCACTGCAATATCTATAATAAATGGTGTACTGGTCCATAAAGGTTGAAAGACCATTCCCAGCACCAGGATTAAGAGCAAAGGCATAACCAACAACATAATAAAAGCAGACGGGTCTCTCGCTCTTATTTTTACATCTTTAACTCCAATAAGAAAAATCTTTCTCATATCAATCCCTTAATTCTTTTCCGGTAAGATGAAGGAAGAGACTTTCCAGGTTTGGTTCTTTCACTTCCACTGATTTAATCTTGATACCATTATTGCCTAATAATTCTATTATTTTAGGCAGAACCTTTCTTCCCTGTAGAGTCAATATTTCAATAGCTCTATCCGCAATTTTCACTTCCTCTGTCTCCGAAATTTTCTTAATAACTTCTACAAGAATCAGTTGCACCTCATCAATAGTAGCAATCTTTAAAGAATCCATCTTCCCCGCTAAAAGCCTCAATTCATTTTGCGTCCCCTGGGCAATAATCTTCCCCAAATCCATTACCGCCACCCGGTCACATAAAAATTCTACTTCTTCTATATAATGACTGGTATAGAGGATGGTAAGACCGTCCTTATTCAGTCCTTTTAATGATTCCAAAATATTTGTCCTTGATTGAGGGTCAACCCCCACGGTCGGTTCATCCAGGATGAGAATTTTTGGAGAAGGAAGAAGTCCTACAGCGATATTTGCCCTTCTCTTCATCCCACCAGAATATTTATTAATTCTATCATTGCTTCTTTCGGTTAGCCCCACCACCTGCAAGACCTCATCTACTTTCTCTTTCAATTTCGTTCCGTTTAATCCATACATTTCTCCCCAGAAGAAGAGATTTTCCCGAGCAGAAAGTGTAGGATAGAGAGCAATATCCTGGGGGACTACTCCAATTCTTTTCTTCACTTCAATAGGCTCTTCAATGATGGACTTCCCCTCTATAAAAGCATTACCAGAAGTGGGAGGAATTAAACAGGAAAGCATGGATATGGTAGTAGTCTTGCCTGCACCATTAGGACCTAAAAGTCCAAAAGCTTCTCCCTTTTTAATCTCAAAACTTATCCCATCTACTGCCTTTCTCGCATTATAGACTTTGGTAAATTCCTTTACCTCAACAATATTCATAATATCTTCTCCTATAATCTTTTTGCAATTGGAATATAGCTTAGCAATTATCAATACTCAAGTAATTATATTCGCCAAATTTTTCTAAAATCCTTTTTTTAGGAAAATATTTTTCCCATTTCTTGTCAATTTCTACAAAATGAGGTAACTACCCTACAGCTTCTTTGCCACTTTAATATCTAAAACCGGGCTGTTCTCATCAGCATCAAGGCCTTTTACATAGATGCTAAAGTTACAGATTCTGATTAATTCTACATCGCTTATGGCAATCCGTGAAGACCGAT
>CAZWFH010000191.1:0-3724 GCA_964632105.1 uncultured Atribacterota bacterium | reverse complement strand
CCGATATCGGGAATATTAATTTCTTCTAATCTTACCTGATGAGGTGCATAAAATACAGCTGCTTTCATGGTATTATTTTTAAAATTTAAATTTTTATTTTTCATATTTTTTAATATTACAAGTCTCCTCTCGTCCTTCTTTAACTTTAATAACCAAAATAACACTAATTCGTATCGAGTATCGAGTAAAGAAAAAGAACTAGAAAAAAAAGATAGGAAACAAAAGCAATAAATATTTTTTTCTCTCTTTCTTACTACACCACTAAATTTTACACTAACCTAATTAAGTTATAAAATTAAATCTTATGTTATTTGGTAATTAAAAATATTTCTCTTTAAAATTATATTTATGGTATAGGTATAAATAAATATTTGAATGGGCTCTGCCACTATTCGCGGGGGCATTAATACTTTCCAGGGAATTCCGAATAAAATATTTAAAAAATACGGTATTAAAACAATAGAAGTTATTACCTGCCCCGCGGTAATAGCTATTCCCAAATCAAAAACATTAGGTTCGTTTTTTTTCATTAAAATCAAGATAGTCGCCGGAATTATTCCGGTTAAAGCAGAAGTTAGAGTAAAGTGAGGCATATAAACCCCTATAGGATTTATAAAATAGCCTAACAGGTCAGAAAAGCCGCCTATTATTCCTCCTGCCAATGGACCAAAGATAACTCCTCCTAAGATTATAGGTAATCTCCCCAGACCAATTCTGATTCCCTCTACTCCCCCAATAGCAATACGCAAACTGGCAACCCGAGTTAAAATTATACTTAAGGCAATTAAAAGACCCATAGTGGTAATTTTATGGGACGATATTTTCATTTTTAATTTTTCCCTCCTTGATATAGCTTTATATCATAGATATTGTTCATATCTGCTACATCAAGAAGAGTCTTTGCAAAAAGCATTTTCGATGTAGCAGCGGACGCGATAACCTACCGCAGGATTAAAGAATTTTCCTATAAAAAACTTTTATCCTTTCGTTTAGAGACAACGTCCCATTCTCTAACACTTAACGCAGGTTACCTACTCATGCTAATTATTTACCTTATTTAAAACAAAATCACCTACCCCTCTCCTCTTTATTTTAAAGAATGTATTATGGTTATAACCCAAAAGGCTCAAAAATATTTTTAGCAGGTTGTATATGGTATTTTGTAATATTATAAGATATTTTTTCTTTATATTATCCTACCACCTCTTTAAATACTCTTAAGAAATTTTCTCCTAATATTTTCTTGATATCCTTTTCCTTGTAGCCTCGATTAAGTAACTCTTCAGTGATATTAGGAATTTTTTCAACTCCCTCTAAGCCTAAAGGAAGAGCACCTGTACCATCAAAATCAGAACCTAATCCTACACAATCTATTCCTGCTTTTTCCACCAAATAATCAATGTGTGTTACCACATCTTTTACGGTAGTTTTTCTTTTTTCTTGAGTTAAAAAATTAGGTACAAAGGTTATCCCTATTACTCCCCCCTTATCAGCTAAAGCTTTAATTTGTTCATCTTTTAAATTTCGAGGGTGGGAACATAAAGCATAACAATTAGAATGAGAAGCAACAATGGGTGCTTTGCTTCTTTTAATCACATCCCAAAAACCAGTCTCTGAAAGGTGAGAAACATCAATTAGCATCCTCAAGTCATTCATCTCATCTATAACTTTTAAGCCAAACCCGGTTAAACCACTACCGGTTCGGGATTCACTAACCCCGTCCGCAATCTGATTTCTTTGATTCCAGGTGAGAGTTAAGAGCCTGACCCCTAATCTATACAATACTCTCAACACTCCTAAATCACCTTCTAAAGCCTCTCCTCCTTCAATGGAAAGAATAGCGGCAATCTTCCCTGCTCTATTTGCTTCCTTAATCTGGCTATAATTAGTAACTAATGATATATCGTCCTGGCTATTCTCTATTTCTCTATAAAAGCAATCAATTAGTTGCAAGGTTCTTTTTAAGGATCTATCCGGCTTATAAATGTCTTCTATAAAAACAGCAAAAAACTGGACATCAACTCCTCCTTCTTTCATTCTGGGAATATCCAGGTGACCGGTAGTTGATTTTTTCTCTAAGGTTCTTCCATGGTTCATAACCTCTAAAATAGTATCGCAATGTCCATCAAATACTATCGCTTTCTGGTGTATCTGTTTTGCTTCGATTAAATGCATATTAGTCTCTGCCAAATTTACTTTCACCTACTTTCATGATATATAAATTAATTATTACTCGGATCGGTAATTTATTGTATAGGAATTTCCTTTTTCTGCAAGCCCTAATTCGTATCTCGTGCAAACTAGCGTATAGCGTTTAGCGTAGAGCGTATACATTTATTGCCCACACCTATACGCTAAACGCTGTACGCTCCACGCTAGGCCTATTCACTAACGACTAATTTAATTTTTTCAGTAAAAACCATAAAATAATTAAACCTGCTAAAATTAATATAAAGATAATAATATTATTTTTGGTTCTTGCTTTCATCCTGATTTTCTTGACTTTTGATAGAGGGGCTTTCCTATCAATTTCAGCAGCCCTTTTAAAGTACTTTACCGCTTCATTAATTCTTTTTGTTCTTTTATAGGCTAAACCCAGATTACTGTGAGCAGCGGCATAATCAGGATTTAACTCCAAGGCTTTTTTATATAACTCAATTGACTTTTCATATTCTTTTTCTTCTAAGCAAATATTTCCTAAATTATTATAAGGTTCAGGATATTTTAGATCTAATGTTAAGGCTTTTTCAAGATACAGTTTTGCTTTAACAAAATCTTTTAAACTGGCATAACAAACTCCTAATTTATTATACCACCTGGGATCATCCGGCCATTTTTCTAAAATCGTTTCAAACTCTCTGATGGCTTGATTGAAATTACCTTTTTTTAAATAACCCTCGGCTTTCTCAAAATCAATTTTATATTCTTCCTTATCCATAAATCCATTCTCCAAAATAAATTAACTATCCTCTCCTTATTCTATCCCGTAATTAGGCGCCTCTTTGATAATAATTACGTCATGGGGATGACTTTCTCTTAAACCAGCAGAGGTAATCTGAACAAATTTAGTCTTTTCCTGCAATTCTTTAATGTTTTTTACTCCACAATAACCCATTCCTGAACGTACTCCACCTAATAATTGATACACAAAAGCCGAAAGTGGCCCTTTATAAGAAACTCTTCCTTCAATTCCTTCTGGAACTAATTTGTTATCTTCTGCTTCTTCCTGAAAATATCTATCTTTACTGCCCTTCTTCATTGCTCCGATTGAACCCATTCCCCGATATTCCTTATAGCTTCTCCCTTTGTAAAGCACTACTTCTCCCGGACTTTCTTCTGTCCCGGCAAACAGACTCCCAATCATTGCCGAATCAGCACCCACCGCCAAAGCTTTAGTTATATCACCGGAGTATTTTATACCTCCATCGGCAATAAGAGGAATGTGATATTTTTTGGCTGCCCTTTTGCACTCCTGAATTGCTGAGACCTGGGGTACTCCTACGCCGGCAACCACTCTGGTAGTACATATTGAACCTGGTCCAATCCCCACTTTTATAGCATCAATCCCGGCTTTTATCAAACTTTCTGCTCCCTCAAAAGTTGCTACATTACCTCCTACTAACTCTATACCAAAATTCCGTTTTATCTCTTTTATAACTTCAATAACCCGGGTAGAATGTCCGTGGGCAGTATCGACTACTATGACATCTACTTTGGCATTAAC
>CAZWFH010000190.1:0-3729 GCA_964632105.1 uncultured Atribacterota bacterium | reverse complement strand
AGGATTTGAAAATGAAAAAATCATTATTATGGATAGTGTTGCTGATATTGAGTATATCAATGGTTGCAGCTTTTTCAGAAGTAGCAGCAGCAGAGGAAGCTCCACTGCCCTCCGGTAAGCTTGTGATCTGGGTCTGGACACCAAACGAGCTTTGGCTGGATGCATCTCTGGAAGGTTTTAAGGAGGAATATCCAGATATCGAGTGGGAGTATGTAATGTATGGAACAGGTGATACCTATACGAACTTGGCTCTGGCTATTACGGCAGGTAAGGGCGCTCCTGATATTTGTATAATAGAGAACACTCGCCTGAAATCGTTCATTGATATGGGTGGCCTTCTAGATATAACGGAGAAGATTCAACCCTACATCGATAATTTGGCCAAAAACAAGGTGGCAGATTGTGAAAAGGATGGTAAATACTATGGTGTGCCCTGGGAAGGTGGGCCTGTAGGTATGCATTACCGTCGTGATGTCTTTGAAAAAGCAGGACTTGCATCAGATCCTGAGACTGTAGCGGATCTGGTAAGTACCTATGATAAGTACTACGAAGTAGCAAAGACTATCAAGGAGAAGACTGGCTCCTGTATGGAGCAGCAGAGCATAGCCAACAACAATGGTAGGCTCTTTGAGATGCTTCTCTGGCAGCAGGGTTTAGGTTACGTTGATGATGAAGGAAAAGTTTCAATTAACAGCCCCGGGGCTGTTACAACCCTGGAATTTATAGGAAAGATGTGTTCTGAGGGATTGTTCGCTGATACAATAGATTGGACCGATGAGTGGTATGCTCAGTTTTCAAGTACTGGTAAGCCTGAAGAGGTGGCACCGGTGGCTTCCCATATTGAAGCTTCGTGGATGGGCGGTGTTTTCAAATCATGGCTTGCCCCTGATACCGCTGGTCTGTGGGGTTTAGTACCTATGCCTGCCTGGGAAGAAGGCGGCCTGAGAGCGAGCTCTGATACAGGTGATAGCTTTATTATACCAGGGCAGTGCCAGAATCCTGAGGCAGCCTGGGCTCTGCTTGAGTATGCTCTATTAAGAGATCAGAGTGTCATAAATTGCTATATTGCCGGTGGTTATACACCATCGCTGCTGAGCAGTTTAGATTCATTTATATTCAAAATGAAAGATCCATTTTATGGTGGCCAGGCCATTGGTACTGTGTTCAATGACATTGTGCCGAATATACCTGAAGCTAATATATATATAACAGAGTATGCAGAGGTGGTTAATCTCTTTACACCAGAGATTCAGAAATACTTAACTGGGCAGCAGACTGCTCAAGAAGCTCTGGATAATGCTGCTGCAGCTATCAGGGCAGCTACAGGAAGACAATAAGGTAATAATTGGTTAAGAAAGTAATGAGGTAAAAAGAAGAAAAAAGTAGGTAAGTGCTCAGCTACTTACCTACTTTTTCTTAATCAATAAAATAACCAGGAAGGATTTTTAAAAACTATGACAACAAGCACAAGATTATTAACAAGAATGAAGGAGAGCTGGGGCGAGGTTAAGAAGAAGAAGTGGGCTTACACGTTCATCTCTCCATTTTATATTCTTTTTGCTATATTCAGTGTGTACCCTATTATATTTTCTATCTATCTAAGCTTTACAAAATGGAAGGGTTTTGGACCCAAGGTTTTTGTTGGCCTAGCAAATTACGAAAGGCTGCTCGGAGATTATATTTTTTGGCAGTCTATTAGAAATGGTGTCATTATCTTCTTTCTATATGTACCAATTATGACCCTTTTAGCTCTGGTTCTGGCAGTCATTCTCAACGCCAAGTTTTTCAGATTTTTTCAGATTTTTCGGACAATGCTCTTTGTTCCATATGTTACCACCATGATTGCAGTTGGATATGTCTTCAAAATGATGATGAATACGAAGTATGGCTTATTTAATATGGTACTAACCTCAATTGGCCTCCCCGCGGTCCCATGGCTGGATAATATCTGGTGGGCAAGGGTATCACTCAGTATATTAATTATATGGGCCTGGCTGGGCTACAATATGGTGATAATGCTGGCTGGTCTGCAAACTATCCCCAAAGACCTGGTAGAGGCAGCAACAATAGACGGAGCGAGCCCGGTGCAAGCGTTCTTTCGTATAACAGTGCCCCTTATGAGACCCATAATACTATTCAGTGTGATTTTATCTACCATAGGGAGCTTTGGTCTTTTTAATGAGATCTACGCTCTGACTACTGTGGGGTATACGATGGGGGGTCCCATGTATGCTACAATTACACCCCTGGTGTACATTTATCAGCAGGCTTTTCAAAATTTTAATTTCAGCTATGCTTCGGCTGTATCTTACGTTTATTTTGCAATTATCTTTGTTCTGACGTTATTACAACTAAAGTACCTTGGGAGAGAGGAGTAAAAGTCAAATGGCGGTTATAAAAGAGAATACATTAATTAAAACTAAGACAGTAGGCAAGAAGATATTTGTCTACCTGTTACTAATCCCCATAAGTATCTTTATGGTACTTCCTTACTTCTGGATATTGATCACATCCCTTAAGACAGTGGCGGAAGTGTTTCATAGTCCCATAATCATTTTCTCACGCAATATGGGCCTGTTTAACTTCAGGGATGCTATTGATAAGGGGGTTTTGATAAGGTTATGGAATACCTTTTTTATTTCTTTTACAGCAACCATCCTCAGATTGTTCTTTTGCGCCCTTGCTGGCTATGGTTTTGCCAAGTTTCGTTTTCCTGGCCGCAATATCCTTTTTTCAGTGCTCATTGCTAGCATGATTGTTCCTTTTGCTGTCGTTCTGGTTCCTCTCTACATCATGATGGTCAACTTCCATTGGATAGATACCTTTCTGCCCCTCATTATACCGGGAGCGGCAAGCGCCTTTGGTATCTTTTTTATGCGTCAGTACATAAGAACTATACCCGATGAGCTGTTAGATGCAGCTCGCATTGATGGCTGCTCAGAGTTTGGTATATTCACTCGAGTGATCATACCTGTAATAACTCCCGGCCTAATCAGTCTGGGGCTCATATTCTTTATGCAAGTCTGGAATGATTTTTTATTGCCCCTGGTTATTCTCAAGACTCCGGAAAACCAAACCCTGCCTGTTATGATAGCATCCCTTTTTGGGGTACCAGGCAAAACCAACATGTACACTCTTCAAATGGCTATCGCAGTTATAAGCATAACTCCTTTGATTATCATCTTCCTGATCTTTCAGAGGAGGTTTACCGCTGGAATTACCGCTGGAGCAGTTAAAGGTTAGAGAGAAGTTAAAAGTGTCTAGGAAATTTTTAGAAATTAGCAGTGCTTGTTAGTGTGTTGTGTTACATTTAACAACAGTAGTTACATAGTATTAACAGTTTAATATTGAACGTTGAGGAGATACCTTGTAATTAATTCAATTAAATAATTTCAATAAACAACAACTGGTACTTTAAAAAACATTATAAACAAGGGTATGATGAATATTGCTAAAGAGTATATTTGATGCTGCAACGGTAGATGGGGCGGTGCATTAAATACTTTATTGAAGGGTTAACAGCTGGAAGTATTAAAGGATAAAAAATAAATTATCAAGAATAATTGATAGAAGAAAGGAAATTTTTATAATGAAATACAGAAAAATATTGAATTTTAATACAGATTGGTATTTTCTGGATAAAGATATAAAAGATGCGAAAAATATACACTCAGGTGATAATAAATTTGTAAAAGTTAATCTACCACATTCTAACAAAATAGTACCCCA
>CAZWFH010000189.1:0-3734 GCA_964632105.1 uncultured Atribacterota bacterium | reverse complement strand
ATATCAAAAAAAATTAGGGTAAATATTAATAGCCTGATAGGTTGCAAGATTATTGGTTGTATCGCTTTTTCATTTAGTCGTTAGTGAATAAACCTAGCGTGAAGCGTACAGCGTTTAGCGTATAGGTGCGGGTAATAAGTGTAAGAACAATACAAAATACAAGATAAATTAGTTAACTAGTTTTCTACTAGTTAGTTTGTTTAATACTTATAATTTATTAACCAATTAACCAGCTAACTATGTAACTAACTAACGAATCAAGATACAATATAATTAGAAAGGGGAAGAAAAAATGATAGAATTTAATCTTGAAAAAGGTTTGAAAGGAATAGCTCAAACAACAGTGAATGAAGAGAATTCCGCAGAAAAATTTGCCAAACCTATGCCACCTGCCTTTGCCACTCCTATGTTAGTTTCTTTAATGGATTTAGCTGCTATAAATGCAGTGAAAAAAAATCTTCCGGAAGGTTATATTTCAGTAGCTACTAAAATATCGATTACTCATTTGGCTGCTACTCCTTTGGGTATGACGGTTACTGCTGATGCAACTTTAATTGATATTTTTCAAAATCGATTAACCTTTCAAGTAAACGCTTTTGATGAGGTGGAAAAGATAGGAGAAGGGACTGTAGAAAGATATATTATAGATTTAGATAAATTTACCAAAAAAATGCTGGAAAGGAAAAAACCACGAGAGGTTGATTTTTAATTGATTAAAAAAGCTTTATTAATAATTGATATGCTCAACGATTTTATAAGAGAAAGTGGAAAATTATATATAGGAGATGGTGGAGGAAAAATTGTTTCACCTATTCAACAGGAATTAGAGAGATTCAGGAAAGAAAAAAATCCTGTATTCTATATCTGTGATTGCCATCGATCAGATGATAAAGAATTTAATCTTTTTCCTCCACACTGCCTTTCCGGGACAGAGGGAGCAGATATAATCGAAGAATTAAAACCATTGAAAGACGATTTTATAATCCACAAAAGAAGATACAGCGGATTTTTTCAGACAGATTTAGATATTACTTTAAGAGAAGAAGGGATTATAGAATTAGAGCTGGTAGGAGTGTGCACTAATATCTGTGTTTTATACACTGCTGCCAGTGCCAGGATGTTAAACTATAAAGTTACAGTTATAAAAGATGCTGTAGCTTCCTTTGATCAAGAAGCCCATGATTTTGCTTTAAAACAGATGAAAGATATTCTGGGTGTTGAAATTAGATAATATAATTCTATCTTAGCAGTGTAAATTATAGCAGGAATCCAATGACTTAATAGATATGGATTGGAGTTTAAAGTTGTGGCAAAAGAAAAATTAAAAGTAGGATTAGCTTTAGGAGGGGGTGGGGCTCGGGGTCTTGCCCACATAGGAGTATTAAAAGCTTTAGAAAGAGAAAATATCCCTATTGACTTAATTACCGGTACCTCAATGGGGGCTATTATAGGAGGAGTATATGCCTTAAAAAAAGATATTTCTGCTATAGAAAAAATTGCAGAGAAATATTCTAAAATTAGTGAATTTAATATTGACTTTTCTTTTAGCGAAAAAGAAAGAAAAGACAAACCATTTTTCTTAAAAAAAATGTCTGATTTTCTGAAAAAAGGTTATATTCTTAATCTTGAACTTAGAAGAAAGTATATTGATGAGGGAGAAGGGATAAAGAAAATTATTAAAGATTTAGTAGGTGATAAAGCTTTTACAGATACCAAAATTCCCTTTGCTGCGGTGGCTGCAGATTTAGTAAAAGGAGAAAAAGTAATTATAAGAAAAGGAAAATTGTTTGATGCACTTTTGGCAAGTGCTTCTATTCCGGGAATGTTTCCTCCGGTAATATTAGATAAGAAAATCTTAGTTGATGGAGGAATAGTCGATGTAGTTCCAATAGAAGCAGCTCAGTCGTTAGGGGCAAATTTTGTTATTGGAGTTAATGTGAGCCAGACTATTAAAAAGAGGGCTGAATTTGATAATGCCGTAGAAATTTTTTTCCGCTCTGATTCAATTACATCTGCTGAATTAAGAAAATTACAGTTATCTTTTGCTGATATAGTAATTACACCTAAAGTAAGACGTTTTCATTGGTCTGATTTTTCTAAACCCGAACAATGTGTTCGAGAGGGAGAAGTAGCTGCTCAAAATGCTATTTTAGAATTAAAGAAAAAATTGAAGAGTGCAAAGCCGATCTGGTGGAAAAGATTATTTTACTGAAGTCTCCTTATCTTTGTCACCTTTAATATTTTCTTTTATCTTAGAGTCTGGCTTTTTGGAAATTTCTTTCTTTTCTTGCCTTTTTATCTGAGAAGTGGATAATCTTTTCTTTTCTGATTTATAGCTACCATTTCGATTATCTGTGCTATAATATCCACTACCCTTTAATATAAAGTTCCCATTTTTGCTTATTAATCTATAGACTTCTCCATCACAGCTTTTGCATTTTTTGATGGGATCTTCTGTAATGGATTGAAATTTTTCAAAAATATTTCCACATTTTTTACATTTATACTCGTATGTTGGCATAATTAGATTCTCC
This sequence comes from uncultured Atribacterota bacterium, assembly GCA_964632105.1. Taxonomy (GTDB): domain Bacteria; phylum Atribacterota; class Phoenicimicrobiia; order Phoenicimicrobiales; family Phoenicimicrobiaceae; genus Sediminicultor. Next base: position 1,200 of record CAZWFH010000189.1, on the reverse strand, counting down.
TTCTAAAACATCTAACTGTATATTTTAAACAAATTTACATTTTTGTCAAGATTTCTTTCATATTCCTGTAAAAATAAGTATCCATTTCCTTTATGTGTTACCAAAAGTTAATCTTTTATTTTCTTTATTGATAAAAAAAAAGATAAAAGGTAGGGGTAGAAAAATTAATAAAAAAATATTATTATAAAGAAGGATTTTTAAAAATTATGTAGAATATTAGTTACAAATTCATTTTTTAAAAAAATGTTTTTGTTCTATTTAAGGTATCTTTACTTAAGGAATTTAATATAAATGCAGTAGTATAATCTGATAAAATAAAAAAGGAGAAGTGATTATGAGTAATAAATTTAAAGTTATTGGTCTAATTGTAACCGTATTTTTATTGAGTGCTTTTTTATTTAACTTTGCCTATGGAAGTCCTTTATTAGAGGTAATCCCAGAAAAGGTTATCGGAGTTTTAGAACTGAAGGATGCAGAATTAATAGAAAATTTGTCTGAATTGAATTTAGCAGGCTTTTCACCTAAAGGGAAAGAGGGGAGCGAAATACAAGATTATAAAATGACCAGAGAAGAGATAAAAGAAGAACTGGGATTTGATGTCTTGGACCCGTTATTCTTGGAGAACATCTTTTCTAGTGGGGCTGTTCTTTCCTGTTTAGGTGTTTCAGCAGGAGGAGTCCCTGAAGTGTTGCTTGCTCTATCTCCTTCTGATAGTCGTGCTTTTACTAAATTTGTGGGTGCTGTTGAAGCGAAAAAAAATTTAGAAGAAGAAGTATCGACTTATAAAGGTATTGACATAATAAATATAATTCTCCCTGAAGATGCAGATTTAGAACCCCTAAAGTCCATTTCTTACGCCTTTTTAAGGGATACATTGGTGATTGGGGGGAATTTGTCATCGGTTAAAAAAGCTATAGAAGTATTTCAGGAAGAGAGTAATTCCCTTCTTGAAAATTCAGAATATAAAGACTTAAAAGCGAAAACCGGAAAGAAAGTAGAACCTTCAAGTTTCTTTTTCTGTTTATTTGGTCAAAAACTCTACCACGTGTTAGACGAATTAGCTGAAGTGGTTGAAGAAGAAGAGTTAGCCAAAACTTTACAGGATTCTCGAGATTCTTTAGAGGATATGGGCACAATAGGTATAATGGGGGGTTATCAAGAGAAACAGTTTAAAGCGTATATGATTGCTCAAATAGCGGA
>CAZWFH010000188.1:0-3743 GCA_964632105.1 uncultured Atribacterota bacterium | reverse complement strand
AGATGCAAAATAGCAAATTATAAAAAATGAATTTTGGTTTTAAAGTTGTAAGATAGTATATTTTACCAAGAGGAGGGTGAGGAATAAACATGGAAAATAATAAATACTTATTAGCAGTGATGGTAGCAAAAAGAGCAAAAAAGTTAGAAAAAGGAGCTAAACCTTTAGTGGAAACCAAATATAGGAAGCCTATGATGATTGCCTTAGAGGAGATAAAAGCAGGGAAAGTATTCATTAAAGAGAAAAAGGAGTATCTAAAGTCCGAAGATGTATTTAAAGAAGAAGATTCCGTGAAAATAGAAGAATCTGTAAAACCTGAAGACTTATCTGATAAAGTTGAAAAACCTGCAAAATCTAAAGGCTTATCTAATAAAGTTAAAAAACCAGTAGAAATTGAAGAGATATTTAATAAAGATGAAGAATCTGGAAAGTCTAAAGGCTTATTAAATGATTAAATAATGACATAAGGTATGGGAATGACAGATATAGGGGCACGATGCATCGTGCCCATGATAATCAAAAGGCAATAATATAAGAAGGGCACAATTCATTGTGCCCCTACATCTGAATCCTGGTTTCTTTAACGCGATACGCGATACGCAATACTTTATAAAGAGGTAAAGAAAGTGTTAAAAGGAAAAAAAGTACTCCTGGGAGTTACCGGAAGCATAGCTGCTTATAAAGCAGCGGAGATAGTGAGTTTATTAAAGAAAAGAGGGGCAGAGGTTTTTGTAATAATGACCGAATCTGCCACCAAATTTATTCAGCCTTTAACCTTTTCTACTCTTTCCGGGAACCCGGTAATAGATAACCTGTTTTCTACAAATGATAAGATGGTAGTAAAACATATCTCTCTTGCCGAATGGGCTGACCTGATATTGATTGCCCCGGCTACGGCAAATATTATCGGTAAAATTGCCAACGGTATCGCCGATGATATGTTAACTACCACAGTGATGGCTTTCAAAGCGAAGGTCATCTTTGCCCCGGCAATGAATAAGAATATGCTCTCTAACCTTCTGTATCAGCAGAATGTAGAAAAATTAACCGCCTTAGGGTATGAGTTTATCGATTCAGAATATGGCCGATTGGCTTGCGGCGAAACGGGAGAGGGAAGATTAGCAAATATCGAAGATATAGTAGATACAATTGAGTACGCCCTAACCTTTAAAAATGATTACCAGGGCAAGACGGTATTGGTTACTGCTTCCTGCACCAGAGAACCTATTGATAAAGTAAGATTTATTTCTAACTATTCTTCCGGCAAGATGGGATTCGCTCTGGCAAAGATTGCCCGGGCCAGAGGGGCAAGGGTTATTCTGATAACCGGGCCAACCTCTTTACCCGCCCCCAAAGGGATTAACACAATTTCAATTGAATCTGCGGAAGAAATGAAAAAAGAAGTTTTTAAACATTTTTCGGAGGCGGATATAATAATTTCTGCTGCCGCAGTGGCCGATTTTCGTCCCAGAGATGTATTTGCCGGGAAGATTAAAAAAGAAAAGAGTGAAAAAACGCTTATAGAGCTGGAAAGAACTCCTGATATCCTCTATGAATTAGGAAAGAAAAAGGGAGATAAAATATTAGTCGGATTTGCTGCGGAAACGGAAAATTTAACGGCTAATGCCTTTAAAAAATTGAAAGAAAAAAGATTAGATCTAATTGTCGCAAATGATATATCGGCAAAAGAAGTCGGATTTGGCTCAGATAATAATAGAGCCAGGCTGATAAACAGCAAAGGAAGCGCACGGGAATTATCCCTGATGCCAAAAATTGATATGGCCGAAAAAATTTTAGATGAAATCACAAAAATAAAGTGAATAATGGAATTAATGAGTTTATTAATATGCATGGTGAAAAGAAATATGTCGAAATAGTAATCTTGAAATATAATTTTGATAAAATATTTCACTACTGTATTCCTCAGGATTTAAAAGACCGGATATCCCTCGGTTCGAGAGTGACCATACCTTTCCGGGGTAAGGTGACTATAGGATGCGTAGTAGGATTTTTAGCGAAATCGGATGTTAAAAACTTAAAAAATATTGTGCAAATAATCGATAAAAAACCTCTCCTTACTCCCCAGGTAATCAGATTAACCAAATGCATTTCTAATTATTATCTTTGTTCCTGGGAAAAGATTTTAAATTATGCTATTCCCAAGACCCGTAAGGCCTGGCTTAAGAAATTCGATATAACGGATATTTCGTCCCCAAACTCCCCACAGCTGCCTAAAGATGATAAATCCTCGGATAATGAAATTAAGTTTTCTGAAGAAGAAGAGAAAGAAAGACCCCACTTAAAAAATATAGAAAATATTATAAATAATAAAAAGTTTAAAACAGTTTTAATCCGGGGAAACGATTTTAACAGCAGGATGAAAATCTATTTAAGTTGTATCCGAAAGACTTTAAAAGAGGGGAGGCAGGCCATTATATTGGCTCCCACCGAATCTCATCTATCGGAATTAGCCGGTCTGCTGGAAAAGGAATTTAAGGATAATATGGTAGTCTTTGATGAAAAAATAGACCAGAAGGCCAAATATCAGAAATGGATTAAAATAAGAAATTCTCAGGTAAATATAGCCCTGGGGATGAGGTCATCCATATTCGTCCCCTTTAACAGATTAGGATTGATTATCGTGGAGCGGGAATACAGCAGTCTGTACAAAGAAGAAAGGTCTCCCCGCTATAATGCCCGGGAAGTAGCCCTAAAGCGGGCAGAATTGGAGAACATCCCCCTGATTCTGAGCAGTGAAACACCGTCGATGGAATCTTACTGGAATGTCCAGGAAAATAATTTTCTGGAAGCAGAGCTGAACACAGGAGGTGAAAGAGAAAATCTATTAAAAAAAACCATAATAAATATGACCCAAGAAAAATCCAAAAAAAAGATAATTAGCTACGAACTACAGCAAGCCATTTCAAGAAGCTTAAAGAACAAAAAGCAGGTCGTACTTTTTTTAAACAAGAGGGGTTTCTCCAGTTTTATGATTTGCAGCCAGTGCGGATATATACCTAAATGCCCCAATTGTAATACTTCCCTTTCTTATCATTTAGATGTTCAAAAAAGGGCTCAGCTGATTTGCCATAATTGCGGAAAAAGGGTAAAAGTAACGGATGTTTGTGCTAAATGCGGCAGTAAAGAGATTCGCCCCCTGGGGATGGGAACTCAAAAATTAGAGAGTGAAATTAGAAAGATGTTCACCAGGGCTGAAATAAAGCGCCTGGATCGGGATTCGTTAATTAAAGACGACGATTATCGGCAAATCCTGGAAGAATTCAATCAGGGAAATACCGATATATTAATAGGTACACAGATGGTGTTAAAGGGAGTGGATTTCAATAATGTAGATTTAATAGGGATTATTTCCGCTGATACTCTGCTGAATCTGCCGGATTATCGTTCAGGGGAAAAGACCTTTCAGTTGCTAAGTGAAGTTATATCCTCTTTTAGGGAGATTAGCTTTCCCAAAGAAGTGATTATTCAGACCTTTAACCCCGAAGATCACTGTATAGTTGCCTTAAAAGAACAGGATTATAACTATTTTTACCAAAAAGAAATTGAATTACGGAAAGAACTGGATTACCCTCCCTTTACCCATATTATTAAAATCGTGATCTTAGGAGAAGAGAAGGAAGCAGTTAAACAGAGGGCGGAATATCTAATCAGTTATTTAGAATCCCTCCGCAAAGATAAAGAGTCTGCGGAATTTAAATTGCTGGGTGCTGTAAATATGGTAT
>CAZWFH010000187.1:0-3744 GCA_964632105.1 uncultured Atribacterota bacterium | reverse complement strand
AATACTATTCACTAACGACTATTCACTATTTATATATCTTCTTTTTCAATTACCTCTCTTAAATCCTGAGAAATTTTCTCTAATTTATTTTTATCTTCTCCTTCTAATAATATCCTAATTAATGGTTCAGTACCAGAAGCTCGAACAAAAATTCTACCTTTTCCGTCAAGTTCCTTTTCTATTTCTTTAATAAATTTTTTTATGCAAATGTTTTTAAAGAATCGTTCTTTATCTTTAACCTCATAATTCAAAATAATCTGAGGATATTTTTCCATTACTGAAGCCAAATTAGATAGGGATTCTTCTTCTTCCCGAAGAACCTTCATAAGTTGTAGAGAAGTTAACAATCCATCCCCAGTAGTACTATATTGCGAGAAAATAATATGACCTGATTGTTCCCCTCCCAATACTGTCTTAACTTTCTTCATCATTTCCAATACATAACGATCCCCGATATTAGTTCTAATAACTCTTCCCCCTGCCTTTTCTATAGCCCTATCAAAGCCAATATTACTCATTAAGGTAGTTACTACTGTTTTATTAGGCAACTGGGTTTTCTTGATAAGATTTAAAGCACAAATTGCCATTATTTGATCTCCATCTACAATGTTTCCCTTTTCGTCTACGGCGATAACCCTATCTGCATCTCCATCATAAGAAAAACCTAAATCTGCTTTTTGTTTTAAAACTTCTTTTCTCAAAAAATCAGGATGTACCGAACCACAATTATAATTTATATTAATACCGTTAGGTTTATCGTTTATGGTAATTATCTCGGCTCCTAATTCTGTATAAACACGGGGGGCAATTAGGTAAGATGCACCGTTGGCACAATCTAAAACGATTTTGTATCCCTTGAGAGTAAATTTTGAAGGAAGAGTGCTTTTAATGTAATCAATATATTTTTCTTCTCCTTCAGATAATTCTTTTATTCTTCCAATATTTTTTTTAGTAGGCCATTCATCCTTTGAATGATTTTCAAAATATATTATCTCTATTTCTTCTTCTTCTAAATCAGAAAACTTAAAACCATCCCCTCTAATATATTTAATGCCATTGTGATCGAAAGGATTATGGGAAGCAGAAATAACTATGCCGCAATTAGCATTATAAGCTCTGGTTAGGTAAGCCACTATGGGAGTAGGTATTATTCCCGCTCTTAAGACATTTACACCCATTGAACATATCCCTGCTATTAAAGCAGCTTCTAACATATCCCCCGAAATTCGCGTATCTCTACCGATTAATATCTTAGGATTGACGTCATCTTTGAATAAATATGCTCCAGCTCTTCCTATATGAAAGATCACCTCTGCAGTTATGGGCTCCCTGTTGGCAATCCCTCTTATCCCATCAGTTCCAAATAATTTTTTCATAAATTACCTCTTTATTAGTCGTTAGTGAATAGTTTTTAGTTTATAATTGTCAGTTTTTCATTTATCATTATACAGCTAAAAATTTAAAACGAAAAGCGAAAAACCATAATTCAAAATTCAAAACTTTTTCATAGATTTTAAATTTCAAGTTCTGTTTTTACTTCTTTATCTTTTCGTTTTTACAATATGGTAGGCGGAGAGATAAGAAAGATGAAAATTAATATATTTAAATTTTAAATTTTGAGCTATGGCTTTACGTTTTGCGCTTTTCGTTTTTAGCTATATATACTATGCGCTAAACGCTACCCGCTATACGCTACTATTCACTATTCACTAACGACTACTTATTGATTGACACCGTTACTTCTTCTGGTTCAATTTTAATTAAAAAAATTCCTTCGGGAAGATCTACTTGAACTTTTACCTTCTGCTCTGCCTTAAAACTATCCGTAAATTTCACAAAGGTTTTTATATCTTCTGCTTTTAATTTGTCAATTAGAATATTTTTTCCTTCAACAGTGATATCAACTACCTCAGGTTTTATTTCACAAGATACAAAGGGAGAAAAATTCTGAGGTACAACTGAAATATTTTTTAGGATTTTCTGGATTATGACTTCCTTAACTTGTATGGTTACTTCTATTAGCTTAACCTCATCCTCCACTATATTTAATCCTTCTTCTAGGGCAGGCGGGACTTTCACTGATAAAGTCTTTGTAATCCCGTTTACATCGATGGGAATAGTCTCTAAAAATCCAATAGTACTTATTTTAGAATAATTACCAAAAATCTTTATCTCATCGGGATTAGATAATATTTCAGAAATATAATAACCCGGAGCTGGTTTCCCAATTATTTTTGGTTTTACTTTTAATTGCTCTTCGGGATATCCACGAGTCAAAGAAATTGATACTTCCACTATATCCGGTTCAATCTTTACTTCTTTAACTTCATTTTCGTTTATATCAACTGCTTTTATTTTTATTTTTCTGCTCAAATTCTCCTTTATTCCGGAAATATCAATAGCACAAATTATCTGTTTTAAATTTTCTATTACACTCTGAGCACCAATTATCCTAACCTTAGAAGGATTAAGTTGGGGTTCGTCAGTTAAAGAATATCCTTTTTCGGGAACCCCTATTAAACTATATTCAACTTCAACCTCTTTAGTTAAAACTTCTTCAACTTCAATTTTTATTTCTGAAGGAATAATTCTGGTGATCTGTGTTTTTTTGGGAGGTGTGACTTCTACCTTTAATTTATATAAGCCTTCTTTACTAATTTCAGAAAAATTTACTATTCCGTTAATCTGATGTGAAGAAATGTTATTTATTATATTTTTGGGCCCTTTAATTCCTACACTTACATTTGTGGGAAACTCTTTTATCGCTAAGTCTTCGCTGAGATTAGTTTGAGTAAGAGATATATCGATAAAATTCTCTACCATGGGGTTCTCCCCGCCTGCTATATACAACCATAAAATAATCGCTAAAAATAAAGAGAGTAATTTGATATCGATATTTTTTAAAAACCAATTTTTTAATTCTTTCATTTTTTGTTTTCCTCTGTCGGCCAGAAACCAAATTCAGAGATTATCTTAGGCTGGTATAGATGCGTTAACATCTTTTTTAATCCCTGGGGTTCCATAGGTCGGGTAATCTTTCCATCTAAAGCAATGGATATATTTCCTGTTTCTTCTGATACTATAATTATCAAAGCATCTGTCTGTTCACTTAATCCTAAAGCTGCTCTATGTCGGGTACCCAAAGATTTACTAATATCCATTCTCGCACTTAGCGGTAAAATACAATTCGCTGCTGCTATCTTATTCCCTCTAATAATTACAGCTCCATCATGTAAAGGAGAGTCGGGCATAAATATAGAATATAATAATTCAGGAGAAAATTCACTATTTAAAATAATACCAGTTTCTAAAATATCCTTTAAACCAACTTCTCTCTCTAAAACCACCAAAGCTCCTTTGTGTTTACTGGAAAGCATGGGCATTACCATAACTAATCCATTTATTAGTTGTTCAATCTTTTTATCAACTTCCTTGTGTAAAAAAGAAGTATTTATAAAAAATCCTCTTTTCCCCATCTTTAATAATCCTCTTCTTATTTCTGGTTGAAATATTATGGGCAGGGCTACAACCATCATAGCCATGGCTCCTTTTAGAAGCCAATTAATGGTTCTAAGACCAAGCTGGTCAGCAATAAAAGAAACAATAAAAAGAATAACTAATCCTTTGATTAATTGTACTGCCGGGGTATCTTTGATTAAGAGAATTATGTGATAGGAAATAAAAGCAATGATTAATATGTCTATAATATCTAAAATACTGAAAGAGATTGGCACTTGATTCTCC
>CAZWFH010000186.1:0-3755 GCA_964632105.1 uncultured Atribacterota bacterium | reverse complement strand
AAAAACGGTGTACGTGATATAGCAGATGAACCTCTGGTTAAAACCCCCGGATATTATGAGCCCCTTACCAAGAAAAAAGTCAGACAGGCTATTAATATGGCTATTGATAAACAATCTATAGTAGATAATATTTATATGGGAACAGCAATTAAGGCTACAAATGGAATGCCTCCCTTTATGTTAGGGTATAATGATGCAATAGATGATTACCCTTATGATCCTGCAAAAGCTAAACAATTATTAACCGAAGCAGGATATCCGGATGGTTTTGAAGTCACTCTTCATGTAATGCCGGTATCCCGACCATATATGTTCGATCCTCCTAAAATTGGAGAAGCTATTCAGAGCTATTTAGCTGCGGTGGGCATAACTGTAAAATTCTATCAGGTTGATTGGGGAACCTATCTGCAGGAGACTGAAGCCGGGAAACATCAGATGTGTCTATTAGGATGGACTGGTGACAATGGAGACCCGGATAATTTTATGAATGTATTGTATGGTGCTAATGTTTGTTCCATAGGTACAGCTGGCAACTATGCTTTTTATAATAATGAGGAGAATCAAGAACTACTTTCTGCAGCATTGAAGACCTACGATACTGAAAAAAGGGCTGAATATTACAAGAAATCACAGGAAATGATTCACGAAGATGCTGGCTATGTCTATCTAGCTCATTCAACCCAAAATTTAGTCTTCAGAACAAACGTAAAGGGTTATGTCCTTAATCCTACTTCCAGAAAATTCTTCTATCCGGTATCAGTAGAATAGAAAAAATTTTCTTGGTTTGAATTTTCGTAAAAGGGAAGGGGTGACTGGGTCACCCCTTCCCTGGATGAAATGAAAATGTGCCTAAAAAGGCACTTTTTTATTTCATTTTTCTTATTGCATTATGGTAATTAAAAAGTATATATAATAGTATAAGTATAATTTAAAAATAGATAGGAATTAGTAGATGAAGTGGTATATTACTAAAAGATTATTAATGTTAATCCCGGTGCTATTAGGAGTTTCTATCCTCGCCTTTTCTTTAATTCGTTTAGCCCCCGGTGACCCGGCAGTAACTATAGTCGGACAACATGCCTCTCCTCAGGTTATCAGTGCCATCAGAGAAAAATATGGGTTAGATAAACCCCTCACTACTCAATATTGGATCTGGCTGAAACAGGTATTGCGGGGAGATTTGGGGCGTTCTATAGTTTCTAATGAATTCGTAGCTAAAGAGATATTAGAAAGATTTCCTAATACAGTTGAACTTACTATATTATCTATGATTTTTGCTATAACCATCGGTTGTATTGCCGGAATTATCTCTGCCTCACGGCAGTATTCGGTTTTTGACTACAGTTTTATGGGGCTCGCTATCTTCGGTGTATCAATGCCCGTTTTCTGGTTGGGAATTATGTTGATGATGATTTTTGGAGTATGGTTGAGATGGCTGCCAATCAGTGGACGGATAAGCATGATGATATCTTACCAGCGAATTACCGGTTTTTACCTGTTGGATAGTCTTATTACCGGTAATTTTGCAGCTTTTATAAGTTCACTTCGTTATTTAATCTTACCTTCTGTTGCTCTGTCTACTATACCGATGGCTACTATTGCCCGTGTAACCAGGTCAAGTATGTTAGAAGTATTAAGACAGGATTTTATTAGAACAGAAAGAGCTAAAGGATTATCAGAAAGAATGGTAATTTATAAACATGCGGTAAGAAATGCCATGATTCCGGTAATTACCGTAATCGGATTAAATTTTGGTTTGCTGTTGGCCGGGGCTATTTTAACCGAAACGGTTTTTTCCTGGCCGGGAATCGGAAGGTATGTGGTAAACGCAGTAAATATGAGAGATTATCCCGTGGTACAGGGATGTGTATTATTTTTTGCTTTAATGTTTGTCATTGTGAATTTAATAACTGATATTATATATGTTTATATTGACCCAAGAATTCATTACGGATAGGTAAAAAAATGGAAAGAATAAGAGAAACTAAAACCCATGAATTAATAAGAAGGCTTAAATATAATAAATCAGCAGTCTTTGGTCTGATAATTGTTGTTATACTAATTTTATGTGCCATTTTTGCTAATTTTATTGCTCCTAATAGCCCTACTCCTTCCCCTCCGGAACTTTTCAAGGCTTTAAAACCGGGATTCTGGAGTGAAGATGGAATAGAAGAAATGCCCTTAGGGGCTGATGGCTTGGGGAGATGTGTTTTAAGTAGAATTCTTTACGGAGCCAGGGTCAGTTTAACTGCAGGTTTTGTAGCAGTGGGAATTGCCATGTTCCTGGGAATAACCTTTGGAGTAATGGCAGGCTATTATGGCGGATGGGTAGATGCAGTAATTATGAGAATTGTAGATATTATGTTTGCCTTTCCAGCATTGCTACTGGCTATTGTAATTGTCACTGTTCTGGGACAAGGATTGGATAAGGCAATGATAGCAATAGGTATAGTCTATACCCCCCAGATGGCGAGGATTATCAGAAGCTCGGTACTCTACATTAAAGAGATGGAATATATCGAAGTCCAAAAAGCAATCGGGTCGAGTGATGCAAGAATTATCTTTCGCCATGTCCTCCCCAATAGTATTGCCCCGGTTATTGTATACGGTACCCTGATGTTAGCTACTGCTATTTTGGATTGTGCAGCTCTTGGCTTTTTAGGGTTAGGAGCTCAACCTCCCATTCCGGAATGGGGTGCTATGCTATCTAAAAGTTATTCTTATATTGTGAGTGGTGCATGGTGGGCAGCAACTTTTCCTGGAATAGCGATATTATTATCTGTTATAGGCCTTAATCTATTAGGAGACGGTTTACGAGATATCTTAGATCCCCGACTTAAAACTTAAAAAAGTGGTACAGGGGACGAATTGATTCAGGGGACAGTTCTCTGAATTACAGATTCATTTAATTAAATTTATAAAATAGGATAAACTAAGACAAGATATGAAAACATTACTGGAAATAAAAAATCTAAAAACTCACTTTTTTACCCATGAAGGTACAGTAAAGGCGGTAGATGGAGTTAGTTTTAAAATTAATCAGGGGGAAACTTTAGGAATTGTAGGAGAATCCGGAAGTGGTAAGAGTGTCACTGCCTTGTCGGTTATGAAATTAATTCCTCATCCTCCGGGAAAGATTGTAAATGGAGAAATATACTTCGAAGGCAAGGACCTCTTAAAGTTAGATGATAAAGATATTAGAAAGATAAGAGGGAAGAAAATATCTATGATTTTCCAGGAGCCCATGACTTCATTGGACCCGGTATTTACTATCGGTCATGAAATTGGGGAAGTTATTCAATTGCATCAGGGGTTAAACAAAGAAGAAGCTAGAAAAAAGTCTATAGAGATATTAAAGATTGTAGGGATACCGGATGTAGAGAAGAGAATAGATAATTACCCTCATGAGTTATCCGGGGGGATGAGACAGAGAGTGATGATTGCCATGGCTCTATCTTGTAACCCTACCTTACTTATTGCCGATGAACCTACTACTGCCCTTGATGTTACCATTCAAGCTCAGATTTTAAGATTAATTAATGATTTAAAAGATAAATTTGGTGCCTCGGTGATGTTAATAACTCATGATCTGGGAGTAATCGCTGAAATGTGCGATAATGTAGCGGTAATGTATGCCGGACATATAGTAGAATATACCGATATATATACACTTTTTAATAATCCTCTCCACCCTTATACCAAAGGGTTAAGTAAATCAATACCCCGAATGAATGTTGAGGCAGAACATCTTGATG
>CAZWFH010000185.1:0-3763 GCA_964632105.1 uncultured Atribacterota bacterium | reverse complement strand
GCATGGAAAATAATATTCCGGTAATCGTTTTTAATTTTAATACTGTTGGAAATATTAGAAGAGTTGTATTTGGTGAAAAAATTGGAACAATAGTGAAGGGAGAATAAATATGCTGCCTGATTTATTAAATGAAACAAGGGTTAAAATGGAAAAAACAATTACAGCATTAAGAGATGAATTTGCTCACATACGAACAGGAAGGGCTTCTTCAAACTTAGTAGACCGGATAAAAATATCCTATTATGGTACATTAACTCCCCTTAAACAATTAGCAAATATATCTATTCCAGAAGCGAATTTAATAGTTATTCAGCCCTGGGATAAAAATTGTATTTCTGAAATTGAAAAAGCTATATGGAAATCTGATTTAGGATTAGCCCCATCGATCGATGGTAATATTATTCGACTTACAGTGCCACCACTAAACGAGGAAAGACGAAAAGAGTTGGTAAAACTGGTAAAGAAAGAAGCCGAAAATGGGAAAATAGGCATAAGAAACATAAGAAGAGAAGCAAATGATTTAATAAAAAAAGATGAGAAAGAAGGTAATACTTCAGAAGACGAATGTAAAAAGCATCAAAGTAAAATTCAAGAGCTAACGGATGAGTATGTAGAAAATATTGATAAATTATTGGAACTTAAAGAAAAAGAAATTATGGAAGTATAGAAAATGTTTTATAATAAATAAAAATAAAGGAGATTTTAAATGGCTCATAAAATTACTGATGAATGCATTAAATGCGGTATCTGTGTTGATGAATGTCCTGTAGAAGCAATTTCTGAAGGAGATGAAACTTATATAATTGATAAAGATAAGTGCACAGATTGTGGAGCTTGTGCTGATGTTTGTCCGAGTGAAGCAATAATAAAGGAATAATAAATAATAAAACCCCCTTCTCATTTTAATCTATATTAAACTATTTTGTATTAATATAATTTAAGGGGGTTTTTTTATAGGTGATGATTATTAGAAATTTTAAGATTAATAGAAATGAATTATTTGATAAAGATAAATTACCTCAACACCTTGCAATAATAATGGATGGAAATGGGCGATGGGCAGAGAGAAGGGGATTACCTCGAAGTGCAGGGCACAGGGAAGGCGCAAAAGCAGTTAGAAGAGTAATAACTAACTGCTTAGATTTTAATATTCCTATATTAACCATTTTTGCGTTTTCTACGGAAAATTGGAAACGTCCAAAGAAGGAAATAATCTATCTAATAAAATTATTCGAAAGAGTTTTGAGCAGAGAAAAAGCGAACTTAGTTAAAAATAATATAAAGATAAATTTTATAGGAAGATTAGATAATCTGCCTAACTCGCTTACTGAAAAAATGAAAGAATTGCATGAATCTACCAAGAGGAATAATAAACTTATTTTAAATATTGCTATTAACTATAGCGGAAGAACTGAAATTGTTGATGCACTAAAATCTATATTACTAAAAATAGATAATAAAAAATTAAGCATTGAAGAAATTAATGAAAATATTATTAGAGATAACTTGTATACCCACAATCTTCCTGATCCCGATCTACTAATTAGAACAGCGGGCGAAATGAGAATTAGCAATTTTATGCTCTGGCAGATTGCTTACACGGAACTTTGGGTAACTCCTGTTTTTTGGCCTGACTTCGACGAAAATAATTTAGTAGAAGCAATAAGAAATTTCCAAAAAAGAGTGAGAAAATATGGAGGAAAAGTATAATAATTTTATAAAGAGAACTGCAACAACTATTATAGGGGTTTTTTTAGCTTTTTTAACAATATTTTGGGAAGGATTCCCTTTTTTTATCGTTGTTATAATAATAGCTTTATTGGGGTTAAGGGAATTATATAGCATAGCTGGTAAACAAGGATATAAACCATCATACATATTAGGCACCATACTAATATTATACTTCATTTTTATATCAGTATATGATGTTTATAGATTGAATTTTTATATTGAAAATATAATTATTACTTTTTTTATTATATTATCTTTTATTATACAATTATTTAGAAAAGATTTTTCCAAGGTATTAGCCGAGATATCCATTACAATTTTTGGAAGCATTTATTTAGGATATTTGTTATCCTTTATGATAAAAATAAAAGACCTACCCAATGGAAATTATTATCTTATTTCTCTGTTAATCGTTACTTGGGCTAATGATGTTGGAGCTTATCTTATTGGCACTAAACTTGGTAAAAATAAAATATTTCCTAAAATAAGCCCCAAAAAAACTATTGAAGGATCAATTGGGGGGGTTATATTTAGTATTGCTAGCACATTTGCCTTAAAAAACTGGTTAAATTTAACTTTTAGTGAATTACTTTCTCTCGGTTTGATTATAACGATAATAGCACAAATTGGCGATCTATTTGAATCAGTATTGAAAAGAGGTTCGGGAGTTAAAGATTCAGGGACTTTAATCCCTGGTCAGGGGGGAATATTAGACTGTCTTGATAGTCTAATATTTACAGCTCCCGTATTCTATTATTATATAGTTTTGTTAATTTTACACTAATAGATATCTTTGAAAGTAAAGGATTTAATTGTGAAGAAAAAAATAGTTATATTAGGTTCAACGGGTTCGATAGGACAACAAAGCTTAGAAGTTATAAAACAACATTCAAATGAATTTGAAGTAGTTGGTCTAAGCGGTTGGGAAGATACAAAATTGCTTCAGGAGCAGATAAGTTTTTATAAACCTAAAATAGCAGTAGTTAAAAATGAAATTATTGCCAGGAATTTGAAAAAGAATTTAAACAAACAAAATAATATTGAAATATTATGGGGAACTAACGGATTAATAAATATAGCAACCTTAGAAGAAGCCGATATTATTGTAGTTGCTATCACCGGGATAGCATCTCTTATACCTACTTTTGAAGCAGTAAAAAGAGGGAAAAAAATTGCTTTGTCCAGCAAAGAAGCAATGGTAGTAGGTGGCGAATTATTAGTAAGGGAAGCAATATCTAAAAATGCAAAAATTATACCAATAGATAGTGAACATAGTGCAATTTTACAATGTTTAAAGAATGAGAAAAAAGATTGTGTTGAAAAAATTATATTGACGGCATCTGGGGGCGCGCTCTATAATTTTACCGAAGCTGCTCTAAAAAATGTAACAGTTGAGGACGCGCTGAATCACCCCACCTGGAAAATGGGGAAAAAGGTTACTATTGATTCGGCTACCTTGATGAATAAGGGATTAGAAGTAATTGAAGCAAAGTGGTTTTTTAATATACCGGCTAATAAGATAGAAATAGTAATTCATCCCCAAAGCTATGTGCACTCAATGGTTCAATTTACAGATGGTACTATTTTAGCTCAAATAGGTGAACACGATATGAAGATTCCCATCCAGTACGCTTTATTTTATCCTAATAGAACTATTAATAACTTTCCACGTTTAGAATTAACCAAAATAGGTCAATTAACTTTTAAAAAACCACATTTTAGCAAATTCCCTTGTATTAAACTTGCCTATCAGGCATTAGAGATTGGAGGAACAATGCCTGCAGTATTAAATGGCGCTAACGAAATTGCAGTTGATGCTTTTTTAAATAATCAAATAAGTTTTTTAGCAATTCCTCAAATTATTCAAAACACAATGAAAGAGCATAAAGCAAAGTATAATCCTAACATTAACGACATTTTAGATGCTGACTACTGGGCCAGAGAAAGAGCTTTAAATTTTTGTCTAAAAAACAACTAAAATTGGAGTAAAAATGATAACTATAATTGCCTTTATATTCGTTTTTAGTATATT
>CAZWFH010000184.1:0-3791 GCA_964632105.1 uncultured Atribacterota bacterium | reverse complement strand
CCCTTTAATAGGAAATTATGGAGTTCCAGGTTACGAAAAAGAAGATGGTCTATTGAAATATTTTGAATCAGATAAAATGCAAGTTCAAGGATTGATTGTGACAAATTGCTCAGAAAATTATTCCCATTGGAATGCAAAGAAATCTTTAGCTCAGTGGATGAAGGAATATGATATTCCGGGAATATACGGAATAGATACCAGAGAACTCACCAAAAAGATTAGAAAAAAAGGAACTATGTTGGGAAAGATTGTTTACGATAAAGAGAAGATTGAATTTGAAGATTCAAACCAAAGAAATTTGGCATCAGAGGTTAGTGTAAAAAAGCCAATAATATATAAAAAGGGCAAGAGAAGAGTGTTAGTTGTGGATTGCGGGGTAAAGAATAATATTATTAGATCATTTCTAAATAGAAATATTACTGTTATTAGAGTACCCTGGAATTATAATTTTTTAGAAGAAAAGGTTGATGGCATCATATTATCTAATGGTCCAGGAGATCCAAAAAAATGTAGGGAGACGATAGAGTTTGTTAAAAAAGCTTTCTCAAAAAATATTCCTATTCTGGGGATCTGTCTTGGTTCTCAAATTTTAGGGCTTGCTGCTGGAGCAAATACCTATAAATTGAAATATGGTCATAGAAGTCAAAATCAACCTTGTATAGAGATAGGAACTAATCGCTGCTATATCACTTCTCAAAACCATAGTTATGCTATTGATTCAGATACGCTGCCTCAGGATTGGAGAGAGTGGTTCTATAATAATAATGATAAGACAAATGAGGGTATAATTCATATTTCTAAACCATTTTTTGGAGTACAATTTCATCCTGAATCCTCTCCCGGATCGGATGATACAGAGTTTATCTTTGATATGTTTTTGAGGGCAATCAGATGATGATGAAAAAAAGAAAGTTTAAAAAAGTATTGATTTTAGGTTCAGGTGCAATAAAGATTGGAGAAGCCGGCGAATTTGATTATTCTGGAAGCCAGGCGATAAAGGCCTTAAAAGAAGAGGAAGTTAAAACAATCTTGGTTAATCCAAATATTGCTACTGTTCAAACTTCTGAATATTTGGCTGATAAAATATATTTTCTTCCTGTTGATGCTTACTTTGTAGAGAAAATAATTGAAAAAGAAAGACCCGAAGGAATATTATTAGGATTTGGAGGTCAAACTGCATTAAATGTAGGGGTTGAATTATTTACCAGGGGTATATTTAAAAAATATAAAGTAGATGTATTAGGGGCTTCTGTGGAGGCAATTCAAAACACAGAGGATAGAGAATTATTCAAAAAAAAATTACAAGAAATAGATCTTAAAACCCCTTTAAGTAGTTCAGTGGCCAATGTAGAAGAAGCATTAAATGCGGCAGAACAAATAGGTTATCCAATTATGTGTAGAATAGCCTATGCCCTGGGTGGCTTAGGTTCTGGCATAGCACATAGTAGGGAACAATTAAAAAAGATTGCGGAAAAAGCATTTTCTTTTACTAAACAAGTTTTAATTGAGGAATATCTCTACGGTTGGAAAGAAATAGAATATGAAGTTGTCCGAGATTGTTATAATAATTGCATAACCGTTTGTTCTATGGAAAATGTGGACCCTATGGGGATTCATACCGGTGAAAGTATAGTAATTGCACCGGTACAAACTTTAACTGCTGCTGAAAATTTTAAATTGAGATCTATTGCCATAAAATTAATAAGACATTTAGGTATTATTGGTGAATGTAATGTGCAATTTGCCCTTAATCCAAAATCTCAAAATTACAGGATAATTGAGGTTAATGCCAGGTTAAGCCGTAGTTCTGCTTTAGCTTCTAAAGCTACTGGTTATCCTCTTGCTTTTATTGCGGCAAAATTAGCCTTAGGTTATAGCTTAACTGAATTAGATAATATTATTACCAGGGAAACTTCAGCTTGTTTTGAACCAGCTTTGGATTATATTGTGCTTAAATATCCGAGATGGGATTTACAAAAATTTAAAAAAGTCAGTTCGAATATAAATACTGAGATGAAATCTGTTGGGGAGATAATGGCTATTGGCAGGAGTTATGAAGAGGTGCTTCAAAAAGCAATTCGAATGTTAGATATAGGGATAGATGGTCTGGTTTGTAATAATCTTAAATTTAAAGATTTGAACACAGAACTCAAAGAACCAACGGATAAAAGAATGTTTGCTATCGTGGAAGCAATAAAAAGAGGATATTCTATAGAAAGAATTTACCAGCTTTCTAAGGTTGACCCCTGGTTTTTATATAAAATGAGAAATATTGTAGAAATTGAAAGAAAGTTGCAACAATATCAAATAAAAGAATTGCCGGAAAATTTACTAAAAGAAGCAAAGCAAAAAGGGTTTTCTGATATTCAAATAGCAATGCTTACTCAAACTGATGAATTGGCAGTGAGAGAAAAGAGGAAAAAATTAGGCATTGTACCTTGCGTAAAACAGATAGATACCCTGGCTGCAGAGTATCCGGCAAAGACTAATTATCTGTATTTAACTTATAATGGTTGCAAGGATGATTTTAATTTTAAAGATAAAAAACAAGTTATTGTTTTAGGTGGAGGGGCATATAAGATTGGTTCTTCGGTAGAATTTGACTGGTGCTGTGTTAATTCAGTAAAAACCTTAAAAGATTTAAAGTATAACACTATAATGGTAAATTATAATCCGGAGACAGTCAGTACTGATTATGATATCTGTGATAAACTATATTTTGATGAACTTACCTTTGAAAGGGTATGGGATATATACGAAAAAGAAAATCCTTTAGGAATAATAATATCAATGGGAGGTCAGATACCCAATAATTTAGCCCTAAAATTTCATAAAATGGGGGTTAAAATATTGGGGACTAATCCTGTAAATATAGATATTGCTGAAGATCGGCATAAGTTTTCTCAATTGCTGGATAATCTTAATATAGATCAACCAATATGGGAAGAACTAACCAGCTTAGAAGAGGCAGAAAAATTCGCTAATAGAGTTGGTTACCCAGTTATGATTAGATCAAGTTATATCCTTAGTGGTGCTGCAATGAGCATTGCTTTAAATAAAAGGGAGCTAAAAAAGTATTTGAAAAAGGCTTCAGATATCAGTCCGGAACATCCGGTAGTAGTCAGTAAATTTATAGTTAAAGCTAAAGAAATAGAGATAGATGCTGTAGCTAATAAAGGAGAAGTATATTGTTACGCTATTTCTGAACATATTGAAAATGCAGGGGTTCATTCGGGAGATGCCACAATAGTATTGCCTCCTCAGAGAACTTATTTAGAAACAATGAGAAAGATTAAAATAATTACCCAAAAAATTGCAAAATCTTTAAGCATTAGTGGCCCCTTTAACTTGCAATTTATCGCCAAAGACAATGAGATTAAGGTAATTGAATGTAATTTAAGAGCTTCCAGGAGTTTTCCATTTGTTTCTAAAGTATTAAAAATAAATTTTATTGAGTTAGCTACTAAAATTATTATGGGTGAAAATATGCCTAAAATAAATATTTCGCCTTTTGATTTAGATTATGTAGGAGTAAAGGCACCACAATTTTCTTTTACCAGATTAAAGGGTTCAGACCCAGTTTTAGGAGTAGAAATGGTTTCTACCGGAGAGGTTGCTTGTTTGGGTGATGATTTTAATGAAGCATTTTTAAAAAGTCTTATTTCGGTGGGTTTTAAGATGCCTAAAAAAACAGTTTTGTTATCTACTGGCCCCATAGATAGTAAGGCAGAGTTTTTGGAAAGCTCTAAAATTCTTGAAAAAATGGGGTTTAAGTTTTACGCTACAAAAGG
>CAZWFH010000183.1:0-3799 GCA_964632105.1 uncultured Atribacterota bacterium | reverse complement strand
CCCCATATCGGACTTTCACCGACAAGTAATCACCCATGCTGGGCGCACTAAAAAAAGCAGGAGGTCAAGACCTCCTGCTTTTAATCATTTACACTAACTAAATTTAAAATCAATTGTATTAAAAATTCTTATTATCCACCTGCAATTGAATGGATTACCTGAACATCATCATTGTCCATAATCGAAGTATCTTTGTATTTTTCCTTGGGGATATATTTACTGTTGACCTTTACCATTATTAAAGGAAAGGAATATTTACATTTTTTCAGCAGAAGATCAACGGTTAAATTCTCTTCCCATTCTCTATCTCTTCCGTTTACTTTAATCATGACTGATATCTTTTCACCAACTCTATCACTTCTGGAAAATCTATCTTTAATTTTTTAATCCTTTCTAAAGTAGGCACACCGTTAGAATCCCATCCTCGGCGATTGTAAACTGCGTCGCAAAGTTTCTGATATTGTTCTTCCCGGTAATCTCTCAGAGCTTTTACTTTCTCTTCAGTTGTTTTGTTTTTGATATTGAATTTAAGTATTTCTTTTAGTTGTTGGTCGTAAAGTTCTTTGCGCGATTCGTATTCTTCGGCTGTTACCGGTCCTACAGCTCGATAGGGAATTATGTCATGTTCACGTGTTCCAAAACCCATCTTCAAATTAAATATTCTCTGAAGGTTATGAACTCTTTCAGACTGTAAAATTAGTTCTTCAGGACTAATACGTTTACCGGTAACTCCCTCAAAAAGCCAGCAATAATTTTCTACATGTTCTGGAACTTTTGCGGCCTCCATTCCATGATATTTCTGTTTGTTGTCTTCTGGTTCAATATCATTCCAGGGCAATTTGCAAAGACCCACCAGTGAAAACCAGGTACGGAATAAAGAAAAATAACGTATGGCAGCTGCCTTGTCTTCAAAAGTAGGAATCTGGTTATTGACCTGGTCCATAAAGATAAGCCAGTTTTCATCGTGTTGAGGACCTTTATTGGCCATACCATACCCTCCCTGCTGGGCTAAAGATTCCTTGGTGACATACTCGGAAAATTCCATTCCTTTACATTCCATGCCGATATCCTGTAAAAATTCAGCATCTGCACCATATTTTTCTACCAATATTTTCTTTATCTGTCGAATTCCTAACCCGGCAATTTTACCAAATCCTTTCCCTTCTGCCATCTGGTGAATCAATTCTAAAGCTGCTTTTGCATTTCCAAAATTAAGTTCTAACCCCTCAGTAATTTCTTTATTTATAATATTATTTTCGTAACACTCCATAAGAAAAGCCATAGTGGTACTGACTCCGATAGTATCCATCCCATAATTATCACAATAAAAATTTGCTTCTAAGATAAAATCAGGGTCGAAACATCCGCAATTTCCTCCAAATCCGGCAGTAGTTTCATACTCCGGTCCATCCACCAGAACTTTTTCTCCTATTAAAGGTCCTGTAGTTAATTCAAACCCATCTACTGCATGAGAACAACGCATAGCGCAACCCACCCAACAGGAATCACCTGCTTGATTCTGAGTTAGGCGCTGATGCCACACTTTGGAATCTATTTTAATAGCATCTGGATGTGAACCAAATTTACAATTATGGACGGGCAGGCAATTATAATTCTGCATATGGTCTATTAAATTAACCGTCCCTATCTCTCGCATTCCGCACTGCATATGATCTAATTCCAATATTTCTTTAGTTAATCTTCGTCCGGCCTTTGTAATAAGCTCGGGATAAGCTGCATTATTAGAGCCCGCGTTTACCCCAGTATATTTAGTAACGATTGCCAAAATATTCTTCTCCCGGAAGACACTACCCGTTCCTCCACGCCCCGCTTGTTTAATCCGAACTTTCCTACGGCGCACATCATACCAGGTGACATTTAAAATTCCTAAATTGGTATTTTCTGCTCCCCTTCCGGAGGAAACAATGCTAAGATTTCTTTTATCTTTTTCATCATCAGCATATCTTTCAGTCAGTTTTTCGATCAGTAAATAAGTATCTGAATTAATTCCCGGAACTTCTTCAATAATAACTTTTCCTTTATTTCCATCAATAAAAATAATCACATCTTCTTTTGCTTTGCCTCGAATTTCTAAAAGGTCCCAACCGGAAAATTTCAAAAAAGGAGCAAGATAACCTCCTACATTATTATCATTAACTGTTCCTGTCTCCGGTGAAAGAGTGACTACGTGGGTCTTGCCGGTACCGGAATATTGAGTAACTCCGCAAATAGGCCCGGTACAGAAGATTATTTCATTTTCAGGGTCGTTCCACTTTGTCTTTGAGGAAACAGCATCCCACAAATACCATATACCATAACCTCGACCTCCGGTAAAGGTTTCCTTCACCTGAAGGTCAATGGGTTTTTCTTCAATTTTATTTTCTGAAAGGTTAATGTATAAACGCCTATCAGTATAACCTTTTTCCACTTTTCCCGGCTCAAATTCAAAAGATGCTAATAATTTTTGATTTTCTTTGCTTCCTTCAAACATTGATTCTTTCTCCTTCGTTAATTCATATCAAAATTATAAGTTTCAAAATATAATTTTTAAAAATTGCTTTCATTTAAGCTATGTCTATTCATAAAACTGTAAAAATATTAATTGTAATAATTGTTTTCATTAAATCTTATCACATAACACTAAATGAAGCCATCTTACCTTTTTTAAAACCAAGGCAAGATGGCCTCATTTTGAATTATTCATTACAAAACTAAATATGCTTTAAACTTCTTCTGCTTTCTTTTCCTTAAGTTCAGGCAAAGGGAAGGAAATTCCAGCTGATTTTGCGGATATTGCTGAAAATAAGTAAAGTAGAATTCCTATTAATACTATCCCTAAAGGTAATACCAAAGCTGCCGACATACCATTTCCTGCCAGGAGATAGCCTAATACAGCGACTCCAGCGGCAGTGAGGGCATAAGGTATCTGAGTTTTAACATGATCTATATGGTCAGAACCAGAAAACATTGAAGACATAATAGTAGTATCAGAAAGTGGTGAACAATGGTCTCCCATAACCGAACCGGTCAATACTGCAGATATGCCCAAAGGTAAGGGTACACCCAAAGCTAAAGCTAAAGGAATAGCAATAGGCATAGCTATGGCCATGGTTCCCCAGGAAGTACCGGTAGAAAAAGATATAACGTTACAAATTATAAACATAATCATAGGTAGTAAAACCGGGGAAATAACTCCTTTGGCGGCATTTACCACATAAGGAGCAGTTCCGATACCGTCACAAACACTACCTATTGACCAGGCGGAGATTAAGATTAAATTAGCTAAAACCATCATCTTGGCTCCGTCTATAAAAGCATCCATCATATCAGCTAAAGTTCCAATTCTCTGAACTTTATACATTATTATAGCTGTGATTACAGCAAACATAGCTCCCCATAAAAGGGCGGTCATAGCATCGGCATCAGAAATTGCAGCGGTAAATGATTCAGCGGAAGTACCTCCACCAGTCCACCACATTCCAAACATACTAACTGCCACCAGTACTACAATAGGCACTACCATATTTACAGTCTTCTGGGGTACATCTTTTAATACTTTTAATTTGCTTCCGCCAGAAAGCGGGGTTGCTCCGTCTGCAAATACTTTGCCAGTGGTCCTTGTTCGATGTTCAGCTTTTAACATAGGTCCATAATCTCTTTGAGATAAGGCAATAGCCAGGACTAATATAAGAGCAAAAATACTGTAGAATCGATAAGGTATTGATTGTAAAAAGATAGTGTAAGGAGTTAAAGATACTGAAGTGCCTTCTATAGCATCACCAATAAGCCCAACTTCATA
>CAZWFH010000182.1:0-3814 GCA_964632105.1 uncultured Atribacterota bacterium | reverse complement strand
CTTTCTGCTATCGCTGACAGACTATCGGCTAACCAGGAAAAACCTTCCCCCAATCTATAGATACAACCCCTGTAAAGATTATATTCCTCCTCAATGGTCTTAACACTCTTTTTTCCCTCCATCCAATCATATAATAAATGAGTCTTCTTACAGGTGATATAATCTTCTAAAGAGTTGATTTCTTC
Organism: uncultured Atribacterota bacterium; assembly: GCA_964632105.1. Taxonomy (GTDB): domain Bacteria; phylum Atribacterota; class Phoenicimicrobiia; order Phoenicimicrobiales; family Phoenicimicrobiaceae; genus Sediminicultor. The sequence continues at coordinate 3,629 of CAZWFH010000182.1, read as the reverse complement.
TTTCTCATTTTTCATTAGAATTTTATCTCGAAAAAGTTTCTTATCTTCATCTTCCTGTTCGAAGATCAGACGCAAGAGTTTATTCCAGCAATTTTTTCTATGACCGCATTGATAAATTCCTTTTTTATAGTCATCTCTAATAGCTTGAGAAAAGGAGATAGGCAATGCTTTACCATCAGGGCTTAAAGCTAGTAGAAAAAGAATCTCCAGAATACTAATATCTCCATTTTTACAATATTTCAACCAGGATTTAAAAAACAAAAAAGTTTCTACTTTAATTCTTTTGGCAGCTATTAAAATACCGTTATCGGTGGTAGATAAAACACCATTTCTATTCATCCTAATCAATCGGTTTCCTTTTAAAATATTCAGGCATTTTTCTATTTTTTTATCGATATTTACCTTATTAAAAGCAAACTGCCAGTAACCGGAAAGAAAATTTTCATAATCAGATCTACTCTGATTTCTTAGGAAAACAAATTCTTCTTTCTTAAAATAACTTTTCAACTCTTCCTGCTTAATATCTTCATTTACCACTAATCTCAAAAGATAAGTAGGCAAATCATTGTCTATATTTATTAACTGCTTATTTGCTTTATGATTGTAATTATTATCTTTCAAAAATTTAAAATAAATATTCTTATAAACGGTCTGAAAGAGTAGGGAATGAGCCAAAAAAATGACCCTTCCAAACTCCTGCCTGTTCTGAAAATTAAAAGAATTACCGTCTTTTCTCATTTCTTCTATATTTAATATTCCGGCTCTTCCACCCATATTTTCAATAGCGGCAAAGGTGAGGCTGGTTCGATAATTAGGAGGGTAATTTCCTTCATCATTACATATTTTATCCAGGGCAATAATCACATTATTAAAATGAAGATTGCTACCCATTGCCATGATATTAGTAGCACAGATAACCTTTATTTCTCCCTCTTTGAGATAAGTCTCAATCAAATTTCTTTCTTCCCATGATAGGTTTTGATTATAATGGGCAATCCCTTTTTCCAATGTCCTTCTCAATTCATCACGGGATAAAGTATCTTCCATTTCCTCCAGTTCTTTTAATGCCGAAGAAGCGGAAGGGCTTTCTAATTGAGAAGCAAGCCACTTAGCCCATTTTTGTGTCTCATCACAGGTTGCAAAAAATATCAAGACCGATTCTCCCTGTTTTACTAGATACCTGACTGTCTCTAACAAATAATCCTCAAAACAATTTTCACGAACTGCCTCCGGTTTAAAAAATACTTCTTTTTTGCAATTTTCCTTCTTATTAGAAGTAATATATTTAAAGACACCACCTCTTACTATGCCTTTTCGCAGTTCCACCGGACGCTGATAGGAAATAAGGGTTCTGGCGGGAAACCACCTTAAGAGAGCTTCTTGTTCTTCAATAAAAGCAGAAAGGGCGATGATTTTAATATTTTTATTCTTTCTATCGATATGGTCTACAATATCTTCCAGCAGAGGACCCCATTTTGAATCATTAATTAACTGCATCTCATCGATGATGACTAAAGAAACAATATCTAAAAAATGAGGACACATCAAACAAAAGTAATAAAATTTCTCATAGGCTATAACCGCAACATCATAATCTCCGGAGATGATATGATGGTCATCTTCTTTACGGTCACGGGTAGAGATGACTATATCTATTCCACAATCTCTGTAGAGATTTTTAAAGTGCCTATATTTTTCATCAGCCAGTGCTCTTAAAGGAACTAAATAGATGATTTTATGAAGGTGAATGACTTGAGCGATTGCAGCCATTTCTCCGATGAAGGTTTTCCCTGAGGAGGTTGGGGCTATAACCAGAAGATTTTTATCTCTGTCATTTCCTCCTTCTTTTTTCCCTCGCCCTTGAGGGGAGAGGGCAGGGTGAGGGTGAATCTCATTTTCCCCATAATCTAAAATCCCGAATTTTTTTACCGCATCCTCCTGTAACGGAAATAAGTGATTTGAGTAATTTTTTTTCAAGATATTTATAATATAAGAGGGGATACCATAATTCTTTAATTTTTCAATTTTCATTGTTTCAGACATGAATATATTCCTTTCTTTATATCTTTTTTTAACTAAAACTAAAACGAATATTAGAATAATCTCTATTACAAATCTAAGATAAAATGTAAAAATAGAACGATAGAATCACCTCCCTGGCTTTAGACAATGATGAGTTAAGTGAGTGTTAATTGAGTAAATGTAACAAGCTGTAAGCAAAACACACTTTTTGATTATACACATAATAAGTTTATATATCAAATAAATATAGCTTTTCAAAATATGAGTGGACGCTCTTCTTTTGTATTCCCGCATTTATGCATTAAAAGGGGGACTGCTTTTATTTCCCCACATTTATGCTAAGTAAAAAGTAAAGCCTGTCCCCCTTTTATGATGATCGGTGAATCAAAAGGAAAACGGGCTAAATTTTCTTGATCCCAAATATTTTTCCTAAAAAAGAAGGATTTCCACAACCCTTTGTCGAATGTAAAAAATGTGATATATAACAAGGTAGGACGGGCGTCTCGCCTGTCTACGAAAAGGGGCAATGCATCGTGCCCATATTAACTTACCAGCATCTTACAAATAAGCGAACCTCTCGCCCGGAAAATTATCACCTCAAGAGATGAATTGGGAGGATTCAAAGAACTGCCAGACCTCACCCAATTACCCGAAATAACCAATCTCGAATGGCAGGAATGGAAAGAAGAGGGGATAATAATTATATTTGAATGACAAATAAACTATTAAAAAAAGACTTATATATACAATTTGCAAATTATATTTGACAACTGTAAATATTTATAGTATTATTTTGACATAACCAATTAAAGGCGGAACATATGAAAAACTTAATTCTTACAAAACGTCAAGGTGAAATATTAAGGTTTATAATATTAAATAAAGAAAAATTTGGATACCCTCCATCTATTCCTGAGATTCAAGAAAATTTTTCTTTTAAATCTCCTAATGCTGTTCAAGATCATCTTGGGGCACTCGAGCGAAAAGGTTACATTTCTCGCCGTGCACATAAAGCAAGAGGTATTGAAGTTTTAGGTCACACCACATCAAATAAAAATGATAAAAATAACGCAATCGAAATACCTATAGTCGGAGAGATCTCAGCAGGTAGGCCAATTCTTGCTCAGGAAAATATAGAAGGAAATATCGTTATTGATAAATCAATCATAAAAAATTCTAACGGAATTTTTGCTCTAAGAGTTAAGGGTGATAGTATGATTAATGCTGGTATTCTAAATGGAGATTATGTAATAGCTTCTCAACAACAAGATGCTGATCAAGGCGATATAGTAGTTGCACTCATTGAAGATGAAGCAACGGTGAAAAGATTCTATAAAGAAAAAAATAGAATAAGGCTACAACCTGAAAATGATACAATGGAACCAATAATTATTAAACCCAATGAAAATCAGGTTAGAATAATTGGTAAAATAAAAGGTGTAATAAGAAAAATTTAATAGAGGAAATACATATTAGATATTATGGTTGTCCGAGCAAATTACTCGATTTTTTGTGATCTCTTTTCCGGAACAACTGCAATATTTATAAAAAGAGGAGGAATTTATGCCTGATTTATGGACAAAAGATAAAGAGATTGAATTTTTCAA
>CAZWFH010000181.1:0-3818 GCA_964632105.1 uncultured Atribacterota bacterium | reverse complement strand
ATAAATTTAAACCTGATATTATTCACGCCCAGCATCTCTGGATTACCCCTTATGCCGCTCAAAAAACCGCTCTTCCTTATGTAGTAACAGTACACGGTACAGACCTGAAAGGATTTAAGCAAGACAAAAGATATCATACTTACGCCTTAAAGGGTGCTCAAAATGCTCGAAAAGTTATTACCATATCAAAACAAGTAGACAGAGAAACCAAGGAGCTCTACCATATAGGGGACGAGAAAAGAAAAATTGTCTATAACGGATATGATACCAAGCTTTTTAAAGTAAAAAATGTTTCCCGAAAGGAAGCCTTAGAGAAGTTTGGTATAAATGAAATTCCAGAGTATATTGTTTCTTTTGCCGGGAAATTAGCTCATTTCAAAGGGGTAGACATATTATTAAAAGCTGCTAAAATATATGAAAACCAGATGAAAGAAAAAATTATGACCTTAATTGCCGGTAATGGGGTATTATATGATGAATTAAATAAACTTAAAAATTTTTTAGAGTTAAAAAATACTTTTTTCCTGGGGTATATCAGTGATGAGCAGCTTATCGATTTATATAATATTGCCGATGTAAGTACTGTGCCTTCCCGGAGTGAACCTTTTGGGCTGGTAGCTATTGAGGCACTGGCCTGTGGAACCCCGGTAGTAGGCACCAATCAGGGAGGGCTGCCTGATTTTATCAATGAAGATATTGGAGCTCTGGTTGATGTAGATGATGATATTGCTCTGTCGGAAGCTATTATTAATGAGCTGGTAAGATCTGATAAAAAGATTAGAAGAAAAAGGACACACGAATATGCGGTTAATAATTTTTCCTGGGAAAATACCATTAAAGAAGTTGAAAAAATATATAAGGAAGTAATATTTTAACCAAGGAAAGATAATTTTACGAAAAATTATTTACACAAAGGAGAAGGAGAAAGAAAATTATGCGAACTGTAGTAGTTATTCCTACTTATTGGGGGCGGAAAGAAGAGATTGGTTTTAAAGAAGGGGATATTGTCTATGACCATGCCACCCCCTTAAACGAGGAAGGGACCCTGGGTCGGACCCTGGAAAGTATGAAGATATTAAAAAAGAAAGATTTTAAATTAGTTATATTAATTTGCCCAACCCATATGGAAATAGAACACGAGGCAGAAGAAAAAGTAAGAAAGATAGTTAAAGGGGTAAAGTTGGAAGTAGAAACCTATTTATTTACCCAAAAGACTTTAAAGAAGATTAAGAGATTTGGCAGAAATTCTCAATTAAAAGAGAATGTGCTTTCTTTGCTAAGTTTACAGGGTTATGCCAATGTCAGGAATATGTGTATGTTCTCTTCCCATATACTTAATTCTGATATTACTGTTTTAATCGATGATGATGAAGTTATTGAAAATCCTGATTTTATGGATATAGCCAGGGAATTTATCGGGAAAAGAGTATATGGTGAAACTGTATATGGAGTTGCCGGTTATTATTTGAATAAATATGGAAATTATTATGATGATGTAAACATTGAGCCCTGGATGACTTATTGGAATAGGTTTGGGAGTAAGTCCAAAGCCTTTGATAAGATAATCGGCTGCGGGCCCCGGCTTAAGCACACACCCTTTGTCTTTGGCGGGGCAATGGTAATTCATAAAAATCTATATCAGATAGTGCCTTTTGACCCCCAGGTATGCAGAGGGGAAGATATCGATTATCTCATCAATGCGAAAATGTTTGGTTTTGATTTTTTCCTGGATAATAAATTGAGTATAAAACATCTGCCTCCCAAACAGACCCATCCCATCTGGAAGAGGACCAGAGAGGATATCTATAGATTTATTTACGAAAAATCTAAAATTGATTCCCAATACGAAGTAAGTAATATGCGGACAGTAACAGCAAAAGATTTTTCCCCATATCCCGGAGAATTTTTAACCGATGAGCTCGAGAACAAAATTTTTAAGACTAACCTGTTGCTTGCCCTGGAGTATCTGGCAAATAATGAAGTAGAAGCCTGCAAGGAATCTATAAAAAATATATACTTAAGCATTCATGAGGCTATACCCGGAAAAGATCCTTTTACCGCTTACAGGAAGATACAGAAGTATTGGGAGAAATTAATAGACTTTACCCTGGAGAATAAAAAAGAGATAAGAAAAATAATGGAAGAAAAGAATCTATTTAAAGTCGAGGTAACTGTCAATAAAGAACATTATGAAAAAATTGACTTGAAAGAGAAAAAAGAAATATTAAAGAGAATGATAGAGTTTAAAGATTTTAGCGAAGAGGAGTTGGAAAAAATTGCTCGGATATCTGCAGTTAAAGCCTACAAAGAAGATGAATTTATCTTTAAAGAAGGTGATGAGGATTCTTCTTTTTATATAATGATAAGAGGATGTCTACGTATTATCAAATACAATGAAAGAAACGAAGAGATTGTATTAGCTGATATTTGCACTGGAGGATTTCTGGGGGAGACAGCTATTGTTAATGAAAGGCATCGGGTAAATGCCGTGGCAAGTGAATTTGTAGAACTGCTCTTTTTAGAGCAGAAAAATCTTGAACTTCTGATTAAGGAAGACCCCAATCTTGGGAATAAGTTATTATTGGTATTTTTGGAAAAATTATCTAAAAAACTGGATAAAACCAACCGTTTATTCCAGGAAAATTATCTATTAGGCAGTTCCTCCCTTTCAGATATGGGCTAATTATTTAAAATGTCATTGCGAGCTCCCGCAGGGAGCGCGGCAATCTCTTCTTCCTTTTCCCCTCTCCCTTGAGGGGAGAGGGTTAGGGTGAGGGTGAATTGTAGGGGTCGGATTCATCCGACCCGTCTGTTATTTCTGATTGCGAACTCGCCAAAGACAATCGCGGCAATCTCTACTTCCAACGAAGGAAATAAAAAATGTTTAAACCAAAATTCAAATATACTAATAAAATAGTTAAATTACTTACCAAAATCTCTGCTGCCAGAGAAACAATTCTCAATTCACCTTTAATCCCAAAATGGAATGTCACTTTAAGACAGGAATCGATAATCCATAGTGCCCATTCATCTACCAGAATTGAAGGAAATAAATTATCCTTAAAACAAGTAAGCGAATTAGCCTGGGGAAGAGAAATAACGGCTACTCGAAGAGACAAGCAAGAAGTTTTAAATTATTTAGATGTGCTAAGAAATATTAAAAACCTGATAAAAAATAATTTTATAACCGAAAAAGATATTTTAAATATCCATCGTAGGGTAACTAAAAATACTTTAGATAATTCCGCTGACTCCGGAGTCTATCGCAACCGTTATGTAGTAGTGGGAAACAGATTTACCGGAGAGGTTTTTTTTAGACCTCCTCAGAATCAAGAAGTGCCGGGATTAGTAAAAGATTTGCTTGGGTGGATAAACTCGGAAGAATCAAAAGAACTTGATCCGGTCATTGAAGCAGGAATCATCCATTATGAATTTGTCAGAATCCACCCCTTTGTTGATGGTAATGGTAGAACAGCAAGAGTCCTAGCTGCTTTAATTCTCTATTTACGTGGCTTTGATACCAATCAATTTTTTTGTCTTGATGATTATTATGATTCTGATAGATCAGCATACTATAAAGCATTGCAAAGCGTTAAACCAGATACTTTAGATTTGACCAATTGGTTGGAATATTTTACCGAAGGAGTAAATATAAGTACTGAAGCAGTTAAAGAAAGAATAGTAAGACTCAGTAGCAAAAGACTAAGGAAAGCAAAAGGTAGACAGATCGCCTTAACCGAAAGACAGATGAGGATTATAGAATTTATAAATCAAAATGGAAAAATAACCAATCGAGATGTAAGAGAAATGTTCAAGCT
>CAZWFH010000180.1:0-3841 GCA_964632105.1 uncultured Atribacterota bacterium | reverse complement strand
AAAGAGGATAAGATTTATTTAAATAATAATAAACCAGATTCCCTTTATTTTCACTAAGAAAAAGTCCTGTACTTTCAAGTTTAATCAATTCACGGCGAATATTTCCTACTGAAAAACTAAGTATCCTCTCTAACTCTCTTAGATAGTATTTTTTATTTGGATTGGTAAAATATAGAGTTAAGAGTTCTTCTCTTAATTTTGATTTCGTAATACTGAATAAATCCATAATTGTAGTCCTTTCTGAATACAATTGTAGTATTTATTGACTACAATGTCAAATTGTATTTGCTGGGGCTGTTAGAGTACGTGTCACGTGTCAGGGGACGGTTCTTCTTCACGTTTAAAGAATATTTATCTTATTGAATCACCACCAGAGGTTAAAGGAGTTAGTGTTTTCTAATTTTTCTACATCTTAGTATTGATACGACAAAAAGTTTAAAAAATCCTTCTTTTTTTAAAAAATAGTTACTGGATGTATTATAGGCTGATAGATAATTTACCATTTTTTTTTATTTTGCATCTTTATAAAAATCGATTAACCTGCTGCAATCCTCCAGGCAGTGCATGATTAGTGTTAGGGTCATCTTTTGCCTGTTGCTCTGATAGTCAATGAAAATCCGATAATCTGCAGGAGATAAAAGTGCCAGAAAAGGATGTTTCCTGGGAGGAAGTTTGATCTTTTCCACATCGGACCAGAGAATGCGAAAATTTAACTGGTTCTCTTCGCGTTCCGGCTGCTCAGCTCTCATAAAAGAAAAGAGCAAGTTTCGCCGGGGAAAAGTCTGAAAATAAAAAGCGCTCTCGGTATAGAATAAAATTCCCAAGATCGGTCCGGAAAAGTTCCGATAGCCACCGATGAACTGGGCCATACTCCTCCCTTTAATTTTCTCTCCAATATCCTCTTCCTTTTTCTTCCAGAACTGTTCCACGTCTTTTTCGGGTACTCTTTTCAAAATAGCCTCCTTCAATTAAAAAAAGATAAAGGGACGTTTCGTTTGTCATATTTCAAGAATATATATTTACCTTATCGATTCTTCACCAGCGGTTAAAATAATTAATCCTTTTCAATTTTTCTACACCTTAATATTAATACGACAAAGGTTTTATGAAACCCTTCTTTTTTTAAAAAATAGTTGCGAGATGAGATTACCACACTTTCTTCAAAAGCTCGCAATGACAGAAGGATTAAAACTAACAATATTTACTTACAAATGGGGAAATAGGGAGACACCTATTTACCAACTTCACTCTTAGGTCTTCTCTATCCCTATTTTTTAGCACGGTCAAGCTGGGAGGGACAAATAGACGATGACAAAGAAAATAGCTGTCCCTATTATTATCCTATTTATTTTCTGTTATATTATATTACTAAGGTAAATCAAATTCTCTTCCTACTGCCTGAATTATGGGTTTCAATTCTTTCACCAATTGAGTAAAAGTATCAAATTTTAAAGTTTGAACTCCATCGCTCAACGAGCTTTTGGGTTCAGGATGTACTTCAATAATAAGCCCGTCTGCCCCGGCGGCTATAGCTGCCTTTGCCATCGGACTTACCAATTTCCATCTGCCTGTGCCATGACTGGGATCTACTATAACCGGCAAGTGGCTCAATTGCTTTAAAGCAGGAACGGCACTTAAATCTAATGTATTGCGGGTATAATTTTCAAAAGTGCGGATTCCTCTTTCACACAATATTACTTTAGAATTTCCCTGGCTTAAAATATATTCTGCCGATAATAACAGTTCTTCCAAAAAAGCTGACACACCTCTTTTAAGCAATACTGGTTTCTTAGTCTTGCCCAATTCTTTCAATAATACGAAATTTTGCATATTACGAGCACCCACTTGAAATATATCGGTATATTCGGCTACCAAATCTATCTGATTAACTGACATCACTTCAGTTACAATTACCAAACCGTTCTCTTTTCCTGCTTCTGCCAATAATTTTAAACCTTTTTCACCTAATCCCTGAAAACTGTAAGGGGAAGTTCGAGGTTTAAAGGCTCCTCCCCGTAAGACCTTCGCCCCCAAAGCTTTCACTTGACGAGCTGTTTTAAATATCTGTTGTTCATTTTCTACCACGCAGGGTCCGGCCATTACTATTACTTCTTCTCCTCCAATGGTTACCCCTTTTACTTTAACAGTTGTATCAGTATTTTTGAATTCTCTGCTAGCTAACTTGTAAGGTTTCATGATACGAATTACCTCTTCTACCCCCGTAAAGGCATAAAGAGGTACAGAAACCAAATTTTCTACGTCCCCGATGACTCCCACAACTATTCGTTTTTCTCCTCGAATAATATTTACCTCGTGTCCCATTTCATTCAATTTATTAACTAAGTTGCCTAAATCAGAATCATTGGTTTTGCCATTCATTACAATAATCATTTTAATTTACCCTCCTTCTGGTTTTATTTTATTTATATAAATTCATTTTAAAATTTATAACTTCTCAAATGACCCTATCTTATTTCCTTTTGGATTTTAGAGTTATCGAACTGAATTAATATTTGAATACTTCCGGATAATATATCCGTATGTCAGGGGACAATTTTAAAGGATGATTTTTCGGCAAAGTTGTTCATATAAAATAAAAAAGGTCATAGGGATAGAAAAACCTATGACCTTCATTTTATATATAAATATGATAAAATATAAAGATATCATAGGCATTAAACCGATGTCTATGCCTATAATATCTTGTTTTTAAACTGCTAAGATGTTAAGGCATAAACATCGGTGGTAAAGTAGAAGAAAAAATAATTAAAGGAATTTACTATTTTAGAAAATACTCTTTTTGAAACCACCTTGTTTACTCCTTAACATTTTTTAAAATATTAGCATGTCCTTTTGCTTCTGTCAAATGTTATTTGCCTTATGTCAGTGTATACCTTCCATCATCATATTATTACTTCAATGGTTATATTATTTTCAGGCTATTGTATTTTAGGCAATTCCATTTTGTCTGAACCATCGGACAGCATCTTTTATTGATTTATAAATGGAACGGGGTGAATAGTCAAGTTCAACTTTCGCTTTCTGGCAGGTAACCAGGAAATTACTTGCCAAAACATCTATGGAAAAAGGGGTAAAAAGAGGTTTAGTCTTTATTAGATTGCAATACAATACATTAAAAAATCCGGATACCCTTGTTATCCGATGAGTATTTTAAACACAGGGGTTTTGACCCCACTAATTTTCTCTAAAAATTTTAATAATTACCAAACACTTATCTGTTGTCCGGATAAAAGATGTAATATTCTCCTTTTTTGTCATACTTACACGCTAAAACAAGACCTTCTAGAAAGACAAAGGGACGTTTCGTTTGTCATATTTTAAGAATATATATTTACCTTATTAAATCGCTACCAACGGTTAAAAGAATTGGTCTTTTTCAATTTTTATACATCTTAATACTAATACGACAAAAGGTAGATAAAACTCTTCTTTTTAAAAGAAAAAGTTTCTGGATGGAAGGGGAAAGATGGATTCCCACTTTCGTGGGAATGACATTTAGGGAAGTGGGAATGACAGAAACAAGTAATGAGATTACCACGCTTGCCTTCAGTAAGCTCGCAATGACAGAAGGATTAAAACTAACGATATTTACTTACAAATGGGGAAAATGCGTAAAGTCTGTGTGAAAATACCTTCTTGAAAGCCTTATATAATAAGGGTTTTCACCTACATCCAAAATAAGCCATTTTAAGCTACTTTAAACGTCTATTTTAAAAATAGGATAAAGTCACCTTAGGCAACCTCAAGAAACGCAACTACGACGATATTCGTTGAAAGCCTTATATTGCAAAGGTTTCAGACTGCTAAAAATAGAGTTTTT
>CAZWFH010000179.1:0-3847 GCA_964632105.1 uncultured Atribacterota bacterium | reverse complement strand
AAATACCAGGCAAATTCTTATTTAAATATTCAACCATCTTAAAATTTTTTAAGGGCATAATCCCAATAATTTTTGGTATATTGATATGAGTGGTAAGTTTTAAAAATCTCTCCAATAGCCCTATATCATAAATTGGTTGTGTTTGAATAAAGTTAGTCCCAGCAGATACTTTTTCCTCAAATCGTTCTATCTCCTTTTTTAAATCTGAAGCATTAGGATTAACGGCTGCTCCGACGAAAAAATCTGTTCTATTCTTAAGCTCTCTACCTTCATATTTATATCCATTATTTAAGCTATTTATCATCTTTATTAATCCGGTAGAGTCTACATCGTACACACCGGTTGCCCTAACATAATCACCCATCTCGGGAGGGTCTCCAGTTAAAGCTAAAATATTCTTTACCCCTAAAACAGAGGCTCCTAAAAGCTCTGCCTGCAAGCCTAACAAATTTCTATCTCGGCAAGTTATATGAAAGATTGCTTCTAACCCTATTTTTTCCTGAATAATATGAGAAAGGGAGATGGGGCTCATCCTTAATTTAGCCAAAGGACAATCGGTAACATTTACCGCATCTACAATTTTTCTAAAATGGGTACTATTTACTTCTGTTAAAATTTTATCTATATTTAAAGTTTTGGGGGGATCTAACTCCACTGTTATTACAAACTTATTCGCTGCTAATTTTTCTCTTAAATTCATTGACTTTATTCCCGCCCTTCTTTATTTTTACTAAAATTACAATCTCTCTTTTTAAAAAAGAACATAGAACAACCGTCCCCTGTTCTTTTTTAAAATTTCCCTTCCCGGAAGGCTTTAAGATATTGCCTGCAAAATTCATCTTTGCCCAATAAAAGATCAGTTGCTTTAATTAAGGCCATTAAATCTTTATCTGTAGAGTCCAGAATTGCTGCATTAAGGCCGGAAGCTATTGCTAAAACCATGAAACTTTGATTAATCAATCTTCTTTCCGGCAACCCGTAGGAAATATTGCTTAATCCTATAATTGTTTTAACTTCAGGATGTGAATCTTTAATTCTCTTTAAAGTCTCCAGAACAATATTAGCATTTTGAATATTAGCACTGACTGGTAAAGTCAAAGGATCAATATATATATCTTCTATAGGAATTCCTTCACTGGCAAGTTTTCTTATTAATCCGTCAGCAATCTTAAATCTCTCTTTTGATTTTTGGGGAATACCTTGTTCATTCATGGTAAGGGCTACTACGGAGCATTGATATTTTTTGACCAAGGGTAAAATTAAGTCCAGTTTTTCTCTCTTTGCTGTTACTGAATTAATCAAAGCCTTACCTTTGTCCCAATCATAAACCTCTAACCCCGCCTTTATCGCTTCATGGTTAGGGCTATCAATACATAAAGGAACATCGACTGCTTCTTGCACCGTCTTTACCAACCATCTCATATTTTCCGGTTTGCTCTTTCTAATTGTCCCAATATTTAAATCCAACATTTCGGCTCCACCTTCAACCTGTTTTTGGGCTAGCTCTTGAATAAACTCTTTGTTTTTGCTTTCCACCATATCTTTTATATCTTTTCGACTGGAATTTATCTTTTCTCCAATAATCAACATTTCAAATTATCCCCTTAAATTTTTACTAATTCCCTTGCCTTATCTACTGCCGATGCAGCATTTGCAGCATATACATCTGCACCAATCTCATTAGCAAATTCTTGAGTAACTGAGGCTCCTCCCACCATTACCTTAACCCTATCTTTTAAACCTGCTCTTTTTAAAACAGTTATTACATCCATCATACTACTCATAGTAGTAGTTAATAAAGCAGATATGCCCACTATGTCTGGTTGATGCTCCTAGGAGGCTTTTAAAAATTTTTCAGGAGATACATCTATCCCTAAATCTATAACCTCGAACCCTCCTCCCTTTAACATCATAGCTACCAAATTCTTGCCAATATCGTGTAAATCACCCTTTGTCGTGCCGATTATCACCTTGCCTACAGCCTTTACTCCACTTTTAATCAATTCTGGCTGAAGTAACTCCATTCCCCCATACATTGCCCGAGAAGCTAGTAGTACTTCAGGAAGAAAAATTTCATTGTTCTTAAATTTTATTCCGACAATCTTCATCCCTTTAATCAGACCTTGCTCTAAAATTTCCTTAGGATCCACCTTTTCCTGTAAAGCACTCTGAGTAATTTCTTTTACCCTGGAAACATCACCTCTAAATAGAACCTCTGACAACTCCTTTAGATCTACCATAAATTATCTCCCTCTCTAATTAATCCCTTTCCTACCGAGAAATTTCCTTAGATTTTTCTGTTGCTCGACTAATTGCCTTAATAAGGGTTACTCTTATCCCCCCATCTTCTAATTCCATTAATCCATCTACTGTAACTCCTGCCGGCGTAGTCACGGCGTCTTTTAGTAAAGCCGGATGCATTCCTGTTTCTAATACCATCTTTGATGCTCCCAATAAGGTTTGAGTGGTTAATTTTTTAGCCAATTCGCGAGGCAGACCCATTCTTACTCCTCCTTCAGTTAAAGACTCGATGATTATATAGGCATATGCCGGCCCACTGCCTGATAAGGCTGTGACTACATCCATTAATTCTTCCCGGTGAATAACCTCTACTAACCCTACTGCTCCAAAGATATCTATTGCCATTTGAATATGGCTTTTATCAACATATCTTCCCGGACAAAGAACAGTCATTCCTTCATTAATTAAAGCTGGAGTATTAGGCATAGCCCTGATTATCGGAATATTCTTTTCCAAACATTCCTCTATAAATTGAGTGCTGGTTGCTGCTGCAATAGATATTATTAATTGCTTTTCGGAAATCATGTCTTTGATATTAGAAATTACTTCCTTCATCATCTGGGGCTTAATCGCAAGTATAATTATATCTTTCCCTGAAATCATCTCTTTATTATTAATATAAGTTTTAATGCCATATTTTTTGTTTATCTCTTGGGCATGTTCTTCCCGGGCGGTACTTCCGGCTAAATTTTCTTTTCTTACTAAACTATTTTTAATCATACCATTAAGAAGGGTTTCCCCTATTTTTCCCACTCCAATTATAGCAACTTTTTTATTAGTAAGCATAATATTTGTATTTCTCCTTTCGATAAAAAATGTCTAATTTTTAAATTAACCAATTTACCAATCCACCAATTTACCAATTCTCAATCCAATAGTTACCCAGTCTAGTTCACCTACATCCCAGCTCTCATTGGTCTATCAGTTCACAAAATCTCATCTTAAGGTAAAAAATGCATAAAGGGTTTTATTATCATCTTTTTTTATTTTACCACAGTAAAATTGATATCTCCCCATAGACCCATTCTATCATCTTTTATTATTACTACACCCTTTACACCTTTTATCTTTTGGGCATAAATTAAGCCTTGTTCTATAACTTTTCGGGTTTTAATTATATTACCTACTGCCGTAGCAGCAGCATCAGCAAGCAAAACAGAATCAGAAATTATAGTAACCGCATCCGCCTTCCCAAAACTTAAAGAAGGACCCACCATGCCAGAAGATGTGCAAATCCCTATATAATTCTCTTTTGCCTCTATCTTTAAAATAATTCTCTGGCTAAAAGGAGAACTCCCTGCAAATATACTCACTTTTCTCACTTTATTACTCTTAATAAAAATATCCCCACCATTTTCCACAATTACTTCAGAAGAATAATTTAAAAGTTCTTTCCCTACAAATTCAGCTATTGCTCCTGCCACTGCAGCCATAGGTCCAACTCCACACAAGGCTGTTGCATGAATCATAGACTTGATTATCTCGGGAGCTTTTTTATCCTGGGAATAGGGCAAAAGAGTACTTTTAAATAAGGGGTGGCAATAAA
>CAZWFH010000178.1:0-3848 GCA_964632105.1 uncultured Atribacterota bacterium | reverse complement strand
GTAAGTCGTGATTGTTTTCCTATTGAACTTAGTAAAAATAGGAGAGAAGCTGTTATGAAGGTGTGCAGCAAAAAGGGAATTTCGATTAAGGAAATTAAGATAGTTGTTGAAAACGAAAGAGATGTTTTAAAGGTCTTAAAAGATTTAAAAGAGGCAGAAGTTAATGCATTGGTATTATATCTGGGTAATTTTGGCCCTGAAGGCCCAGAAACAATGCTTGCTCAAAAGTTTTCAGGACCTACTATCTTTGTTGCTGCGGCAGAAGAAACTGGAGAGAATTTAGTAAGTGGTCGCGGAGATGCATACTGCGGTATGCTAAACGCTTCATATAATTTAGGACTAAGAAAGTTAAACCCCTATATTCCTGAATATCCTGTTGGTACTGCTGAAGAAGTATCAGAAATGATATTAGACTTTGAAAATATCGCTAGAATATTACTTGGGCTTAAAAAACTTAAGATAATAAGTTTTGGCCCAAGGCCTCAGGACTTTCTTGCCTGTAATGCACCTATAAAACCATTATATGATTTAGGTATAGAAATAATGGAAAATTCAGAGTTAGATCTTTTCGAAGCCTTTAATAATCATGAAAATGATTCAAGGATATCAGAAGTAATTAAAAATATGGAAAAAGAATTGGGTGAGGGAAACAGATATTCAAAAATACTGCCTAAACTTGCACAGTATGAGCTTACACTAAAAGACTGGATGGAGCAGAACCTTGGTGCATCTGAATTTGCGATCTTTGCTAATAAATGTTGGCCTGCCTTCCAAACTCAATTTGGGTTTGTACCTTGCTATGTGAATTCCAGGTTTGCTATGAGAGGAATACCCATATCTTGCGAGACAGATATATATGGTGCATTGAGTGAGTATATAATTACTCTTGCTACTAATTTACCGGCTACACTGTTGGATATAAACAATACAGTACCGAAGGATATGTATGAAGAGAATATACAAAAAGTAAAGAATTATAAACTAAACGATCTATTCATGGGGTTCCATTGTGGAAATACTCCTATTTGTTATATAAAAAATGCTGAGATGAAATATCAGTTAATTATGCATAGATTGCTTGAACCAAATAAGGACCCTGATATTTCCAGGGGTACCCTTGAAGGAACCATAATTCCTGGAGATATTACACTCTTTAGACTGCAAGGTACAGCTGATTGTAAATTAAAGAGTTACATGGCTCAGGGTGAAGTACTTGATATAAATCCGAAATCCTTTGGAGGAATTGGGATATTTGCTGTTAAAGAAATGGCCAGGTTCTATCGCCATGTGCTTATTGCAAAAGGATTTCCTCATCATACAGGTGTAGCATTTAAACATGCAGGCAAGGTTTTATTTGAAACTATGAAGATATTGAATATAAATGATATAGCTTTTAATCAACCTTCAAATCTACCATATAGGAACGAGAATCCATTTTCCTAAATTTTAAAGTTGGAAATATTGTTAGTATGAGTAGCAAATATTTGACCTTTTAGAAGTAATAAAATAAAAAAAATAGAATATACAATTTATTTTTTGTTAATTTGGAGAAAAGTAAAAATGATAAAACCTGATAAGTATTTACCGAAATATTATCAATTAAAAGAATATCTAAAGCAGATGATTCAAAATGGAGATATTATTCCAGCGCAAAAGTTGCCTTCAGAAAGTGAACTTGTCCGTCAGTTTAAAATAAGCAGACATACTGTTCGTCATTCTTTTAGTGAATTAGAAAATGAAGGATGGATATATAGAGAACAGGGGAAAGGAACTTTTTGCGCTTACAGAGGAAGTAAAAAAGAGCAGAAAATAGCTGTTCTAACCACATATATTTCTAACTATATTTTTCCCTATATTATTAGAGGTATTGAGGAAACATTGTGTGAATCAGGTTTTTCGTTTAGTATTGCAAGTACAGGCAATAATAAACACAAAGAAGAAGAATGTATGAAAAGATTCTTAGAACAAGATATCTCCGGTATAATTGTTGAGCCGACAAAAAGTGCTAAACCAAATATCAATCAAAAATACTTTCAGGAATTAGATAAACGCAATATCCCATATATACTATTACATGCCACATATCCTGATTTAGATTCTGCATATGTAATTATGGATGACGAAAAAGGTGGCTTTATTGCTACACAATATTTATTAAAGCTAGGTCATAAAGATATAGCTGGAATATTTTTATCTGATGATTTACAAGGTATAAGACGACAGGCCGGTTTTTTGTCTGCTTTAAAGAAATATAATGTTACTATAAATAATGAATTTTTAGGCAATTATAAAACTGAGCAGATGTTTTCTTTCCCATACAATTTTACTATAAACTTGTTGAAAAAGAAAAATCGACCAACTGCTATTGTTTGTTATAATGACCAAATAGCTATTCAGGTTATGGAGGCTATTCGTCGTAGTAACTTAAAGATTCCCGAGGATATTTCATTGGTAGGATACGACAATTCAAATTTAGCAGTTG
Source organism: uncultured Atribacterota bacterium (assembly GCA_964632105.1). Lineage (GTDB taxonomy): Bacteria > Atribacterota > Phoenicimicrobiia > Phoenicimicrobiales > Phoenicimicrobiaceae > Sediminicultor. Next base: position 1,366 of record CAZWFH010000178.1, on the reverse strand, counting down.
CTACTGAGGTAAAACTGACAACTATTAAGCATCCAAAAGAAGAGATGGGCAAACGGGTAGCACACATGATAATAGATATGATTAATGGAGAGGTAAGGAAGCCGTACTTTGTGTATGAGCCGGAGCTTATTATACGAAGCTCTTGTAAAACATTCCCAAAATAAGGTAAAATTTGCGGAGAGCGTCTTCATAAAGGAATTTACTTTGTATTTAATTATATTAATGTGTGAGAAAAATTATGTTGGGAGGACGATGAGAGAATGTTGGAGAATCTAAAAAAGGAAGTATACCAGGCTCACATGAAACTTTGGGAGAATAGATTAGTTATGTGGACTTCCGGGAACGTAAGTGGTAGGGACCCTAAAACTGATCTTGTTGTTATCAAACCGAGTGGAGTGTCTTACGACAAATTGCTACCTGACAATTTAGTAGTTGTTGATTTAAATGGCAATATCATAGAAGGAAACCTAAGGCCTTCTGTAGATATGGCAACCCATCTTTACGTTTATAAACATATGCCAGATGTTATGTCTGTAATCCATACACATTCTACTTACGCCAGTGCTTTTGCGGCCATAGGTAAGCCAATTCCGGTTTGCCTTACGGCTATGGCGGATTTCTTCGGTCGTGGTATACCTGTGGGAGAACTTGCATTGATAGGAGAAGAAGAGATAGGCAAGGAAATTGTTAGGAAGATCGGTAACTCAAAAGCTATAATAATGAAAAATCACGGACCTTTTACTATAGGTACAAGTGTTAATGAGGCTTTAAAAGCTGCAATATTTTTAGAAGAAAGTGCAAAAACTCTAATCATGGCTAAAATTCTGGGAGAACCTCAATCTATCCCAGAGTCTATGGTAAATATACTTCATAAAAACTATGTTGAAAAATATGGGCAATAAGGGAGATAAAAATATGCATAACAAATATCTTTTAGGCACAGATATAGGTACGCAAGGTACAAAAACAGTACTGGTAAATCCTGATGGTAAAATAATCTCTTCTGCATTTTCAGAATATGATGTAATCAAACCAAAACCTTCCTGGGCAGAACAATGGCCGGATGTATGGGTAAAAGCCACCTTTGATACTATTAGAGATACCTTAGAGAAATCAAAAGTAAAGCCTTCCGATATCGCCGGAATAGCCCTGAGTGGACTTTACGGCGGCTCAGGAATTCCCGTTGATAAAGATATGAAACCGATAAGACCCTGCCTGATATGGATGGATAGGCGGGCGACGGATGAAGTAGAATGGGTAAAGAAAAACGTTGATAAAGATAAAATGTTTGAAATTACCGGTAATTATGTCGATTCTTACTATGGATTTACCAAGATGATGTGGATTAAGAATAATGAACCGGATA
>CAZWFH010000177.1:0-3865 GCA_964632105.1 uncultured Atribacterota bacterium | reverse complement strand
GCTGGATGTATAATAAAAATAAGGCAAAAGATTTTAAAATTAATCAAGAAGTAGCGAGCATCACCTATGAGTAGTATATAGTGAATAGTATTTAGTAACTAAGCGGAAAACAAAAAGCGCAAAACGTAAAGCCATAGCTAAAAATTTAAAATTTAAATATATTGTATTATCTATTGAGTTTCATCTTTCTTATCTCGTATACTATATAGCAAAAATGAAAAGATAAAGAAGCAAAAACTAAAACTTAAAATTTAATATTGAGAGAAAAAGTTTTGAATTTTGAATTATGGTTTTTCGCTTTTAGTTTTAACTTTTTAGCTATATAATGATAACCGTGAACTGAAAACTTGTATTTAATACTAACGAATAATTTAAAGTCTTAAGAAATTGGAGGTAAAGGGGTTGGAAAACAATGCGTTACTCAAAGTAAGAAATTTAAAAAAATTTTTTCCCGTGAGAGGGGGAATATTATCCAAGGTAATAGGATATGTCCAGGCGGTAGACGAAATAAGTTTTGATATTAAAGAGGGAGAAACTTTAGGTCTGGTGGGAGAATCAGGCTGTGGTAAAACTACTGCGGGGAGAACGATTATAAGACTTTTAGAACCCACTGCCGGAGAGGTAGATTTTGAAGGGGAAAATGTCTTTAAATTAAACAAAGAGGAACTCAGGAAAGCAAGGCGTAATATTCAAATAATATTTCAGGATCCTTTTGGTTCTCTAAATCCCCGAATGACTGTAGGTGATATAGTAGGAGAGTCATTAATTATTCATAAGATTGCAAAGAATAAAAAGGAAAAAGAGGAAAGAGTCAAGGATCTATTAGAAACCGTAGGTTTAAATGCAGGACATATAAGAAGATATCCTCATGAATTTAGCGGAGGGCAGAGACAAAGAATTGGAATAGCCCGAGCTTTGGCCCTGAATCCTAAATTAGTAATTTGTGATGAACCTGTATCGGCACTGGATGTTTCTATCCAAGCCCAGGTAATAAATTTATTAGAAGATTTACAAGAGGAATTTAAACTTACTTATTTATTTATTGCTCACGATTTAAGTGTGGTAAAACACATTTCTGATAGAGTTGCAGTAATGTATTTGGGTAAGATTGTAGAGCTGACCTCTACTTATGAATTATATGATAACCCTCAGCATCCTTATACGGAAGCACTTCTTTCGGCTGTACCCATCCCTGATCCCACTCTAAACAGACAAAGGATTGTTTTAGAGGGAGATGTTCCAAGCCCCTTTAACCCTCCTAAGGGCTGTCGTTTTCATCCAAGATGTAAATACGCTAAACCAATTTGCAGCCAGGAAGAACCTGAATTAATTGATATAAATGGCGGACATTACGTAGCCTGTCATTTGAGAAAATAAGATATATTTTATCTATAATTTAATTGTATAGGAATTTCCTTTTCTTGTAAGCACTAATCAGTATATGGTGAATAGCGAATAGTAGTAAAACGAAAAATGAAAAGCGCAAAACGCAAAACTATAGCTTAGAACTTAAAATTAAAGAATGCCTTTTAAATGAAACAAAAGAATTAGAAAATATGTTAGGTTCAATCATATTAACTTTCAAGGGGGAAAATAAGTTTTAAATTTTGAATTATGGTTTTTCGCTTTTAGTTTTAAATTTTTAGCTTTATACTGAAAACTGACAAATAGTATTTGAAACTAACGACTAATTTAAAAAAGTGTTTTATTTTTAATTATATTAAGATTTTGCCGGGATGGCGGAATAGGTAGACGCGCCAGCTTGAGGGGCTGGTGAGCTTATTGCTTGTGGGGGTTCAAATCCCCCTCCCGGCACCAATAAATATTTCAATAAAAAGAGGAAGAGATAACTTCCTCTTTTTATTGAAATATTAGTTAGTTAATTGGTTACATAGTTACTTAATTAGTATTTCGTATCTCGTGCATCGTATCTCGCAAAGAAAATAGAAGTCAGGAACCAGAAGTCAGGAAATAAGACAGTATCGAGTATATAGTATATAGCGAAGAAAAGAAGAGATAGGATTCAGGGTCAGAGGATTATTAGTATAGGACAGGCATCTCGCCTGTTTGTGAATTACAAAAGAAGGGCACAATCCATTGTGCCACTACGCCTGAATCTTATTTCTTTAACTCGATACTCGATACTCGATACGATATACTAACGACCATTCACTATTCACTAACGACTAAATTGACCGGTAGACTAAATTAGGGAGAAAGTTATGCACGAAGGTTCGATTGCTCAAAATTTATTAGCCATTGCCATAGAAAAAGCCAAAGAATACAAAGCGAATACAATAACTCTTATTCGAATAAAAGTTGGAGAATTTGCCGGAGTAAACCAATCTGCTTTAGAGTTTGCTTTTGATAATCTTAGCCAAGGCACCATTGCTGAAAAAGCATCTTTACAAATAATATCATCTCCCTTATTAGGGAAATGCCGAAAGTGTAACGAAGTTTTCGAGATTAAAAAAGATAAATTTAAGTGTTTAAAATGTAACAGCTCAGAAATAGATATAATTTCTGGTGATGATTTATATATCCAAGATATTGAGATAGAATAAAATATTTTGCATTAAAAAAAATAAAATGTTATACTTTATTTTGTTAATTTAAGTTAAAAGGGGGAAATGATGATAGATTTTATTGTAACCTTTTTACTTAGTATGCTTGCCTATCTAATTCTTACAGCCAGTCAGGGAGAAGTATGGGGGCTATGGAGCATTTTCGAAATTATAACCGGAATTGTTCTCTCTATTATTGTAGCTTTTATCGCCAAAAAGGTTTTATTCAAAAAAAGAAGTTATAGGATGTTAAACCCACTTAGGTGGGTTATTTTTTTGATTTATTTAATTGGTCCATTTTTCTGGGCAATGGCTAAAGCTAATATCGATGTGGCTTATCGAGTGATTACCGGGAAAATAAATCCTGGTATAGTAAAAATATCTCCTGGATTAAAAACCGACTTGGGGATAACTTTATTGGCAGATTCGATTACTTTAACCCCGGGAACCCTCAGTGTTGATATTGATGAAAAAAATAATGATTTATACATTCATTGGATAAATGTTACCACTTTAAAGCCTACTACCCACCATATTTGTGCTAATTTTCCTCAATGGATAAGGAGGATTGCAGAATGAACGAATTTTTTAAAATTTTTATTATTCCCGGAGGATTATTACTGCTATTTATGTTCTTATCTTTAATTAGATTGATTCTTGGGCCCACTGTTCCTGATAGAATAGTAGCTTTGGATACCATAAATACTTTAGTGGTAGCTGGGATGATCCTTGTAGGAGCAGCCTATGAAGAAGTTATTTATATTGATGTTGCCATTGTTTATGCTTTGCTATCCTATATTGGGACTTTATATGTGGCAAAATATTTAGAAGGGGGACCTAAGAAGTAATGGGAATATTGTTAACCATTTTGTATATTTTTTTAGGAATAGGTGTAATATTTAATTGTTTGGGCTCGATAGGTCTTCTTAGATTTCCAGATGTCTACACCCGACTTCATGCTTCAACTAAAGCTACCACCTTTGGTTCAATTTTTACTTCTTTAGCAGTTATTGTCTATAGTTTTTACCGTTGGAATATTAGTGGAAACTCTAAATTTGGAGTTCTTGCTCTCCATACTATTGTGGCATTAATCTGTTTAGTAATTACCAACCCTACCGGGGCTCATGCTATTGCCCGGGCAGCTCATCGTAGCGGAATAATGCCCAAACAAGCAGTAATTAATGAATTAAAGGAGGCTAAATTAAAATGAATTCCTTTATTGAATTAGCCCATATTTCTACTTTAATAATAATGATAATTGCTGGCTTCTTAGCAGTAGTATTTAAGAAATTATTGCCCTC
>CAZWFH010000176.1:0-3880 GCA_964632105.1 uncultured Atribacterota bacterium | reverse complement strand
GGTTCTTACTGAAATATCTTTGGACGCGAGTTCGAATCTCGCCGCCTCCACCATAGTATACGCGAAGGCTCTTCAACCAATAAGTTGAAGGGCTTTTTGTATGTGGGACAAAGGTTTCCGTCGTTTAAAGTGCAGTTCGATAGTAGTAATTTTACTAACTGGCCTTTTTCTTTAGGATTCTTCTGAAAGTAAACTGAATAAAGCTTTTGAGTGAGTTCTAAAATCTTTATGCCTTGTTTATAATAATTAGCATTAGCATTCTTATGTTTCTCGATCAATGCAAAGATGTCTTGCTGTTCTTTCGTCCAAAGTTTATATTTTTCTTCAAAAAATTCCTTTGTGATAATTCCATCTAATTTATCTTCATATACCCTACCCAAACGGTTGCCGTATCTAGCATACTGTTTTTGTAGATTATCTATCTGGCTATTATGATATTTTTTCTCGTCTTTATGACTTTCCTTCAATGCTTCCTTAAGCCAGTTTAATATATTAGAATCGATTTGCACTTTCTTGACTATCTCACCAAATTTCTCTATCAGAACTTCTTCTCTGATAGCTTTATTGCCGCATTTGCCTTTATAGCTGGTGCAATGATAATAAACATATTTTCCTTTTTTGATCTCGGAAGTAATAGCACATCCGCATTTTCCGCAGGTTAATAAACCGGAAAAGGCAAATTTATGTTTTATAGGATTTTTAGGCCGGTTATGCTTGTTAAAAGCTGATTGAACCGCATCAAACAATTCTTTGCTTACAATTGGAGGATGTTTCCCCTTATAAAGAATATTATTCCAGCGGAAATATCCAATATAAATCGGATTTTTTAACATTTTATGAATAGTGCATTTTACAAATTTATTACCTTTTTTATTTCTTAAACCTTCCTTGTTAGCATATTCGGAAATGTTTTTTAAAGAGTAAGAACCGGTTGCATATAATTCAAATAGTTTTTTCACAGTAGGACTTGTTTGATCATCAATTTCAATGATCTTTACCTTTTCACCATTTACAAGTTTGACAGAGTTATAGTACCCAAGAGGCGCGAGGGAAGGGTAATATCCTTGATTTACTTTTTCATTCATACCTTTGCGGATTTCTTCCGAGAGATTGTCAATGTAATTTTTAGCCATTAATACTTTAATACCATGAATGAATTTTTGATGTGATTTAGAATATTTATTTAGGATCTCATTTTCTTTAACAAGATGTATTTCTAAATTGAGATCATCAATGGTGCAGTAATCTTTAAAATTTCTATAAAGGCGGTCAGTTTTTTCACAAAGGACTATTTTTATATCAGGATGTTCTTTAAAATATTTCACCATTTCATTAAATTTAGTTCTTCCTGCTTTTTTTGCGGTTTCAGCATCGATATATTCTTCAACTATGCGGAATCTGTTTTCCCTGGCATATGCTTTAAGCAATTTTAATTGTGCGGGAATAGAGAAACCTTCTTCCTGTTCTTTGCTGGAAACTCGTGCATATAAAACAGCTTTCATATAATCCGCCTTTTAAAAAATATTAATTACTTAAGTAATTTTAAAGTGTTTATCTTTAAGTTCATAAATCTCTAACAATTTTTGAATATGGTAGGTTTGTATTTTATTTGGCGTATTTCTGCCGGTAAACCAGCGGTTAACCGTATTATAGGCAATTCCTAATTTTTCGGCTAATTTTCTTTGGGATATTTTATTTTCCAATCTATAAATTTCTAATTTTTCTAATAATTCTATCATATACACATAATACAACATTAAAAGAAAAAATCAAATATTTTATTTGTTAAAAAAAATATCTTCTATTTTTAAAGTTAATGAACCATCTGAAGCTTCTGAACCTTCTGAAGCTTAAAAAAAGATAAGCGAAGGATTCCGGAAAGAGATGAAATGCGTAAAACCCTTGTGCTAAAACAAAAGGGACGCTTACCTTTCCAGTGATTAGGCTTTTAAAATGTATCATCCCGCACTTCATATTATCCTTCAGAAGCTTCAGAAGCTTCAGTTTTATCAACGATCTGATATTTGCTTTTTAAACAACGCAGCCTTTCAGTATTAATATAAAAGCCCATTCTACCATTTTTAAATCTTATTTTATTAAATCCTAATCTCTTTATACGGTTACTGACTGCCCGATCAGAAATGTTTTCATATTCAGACCGGAGCTCATTGATGTGTTTTGAAATGGTTTGGGTTAAGAATTTCCTATTTTGATTCTCCTGGAATTCATCATCAATGGCTTTGGTTATTTCAGCATCCAGGCTCATTCCTTCTTCACTATCTTTATTTTTTTGTATCTGTTTTACTATATCGATAAACTCACTTTTTCTTTTTGACTCGATCATTAATAGAGTTTGATAGAGCGGAAACATGATTTCATTAAGCCTTCCTCGAGCAATAAATTGAGCTTCAGGCATTTCTTTATTGATATAGTTTGCCCGAAAAACGGTTAATCTTTCCCTTAAATCATTAGCCCATTTATTATCAATTGTTTTCTCTATTTGAGGGTTGCTGTTTTTTTGCATGATAAAGAGAATACACCGGCTTTCAATAATATCGGGAATGCTTTCAGTGGTGCAGATGACAAGCGGAGAGAAGGTGTTAAAATATTCGATCTGATCTTCGCCATATTTATTCAGATTGATTCTTGATACTTTTAAACCTCGTTTATAGGTCGTTTTCATCAGATCTGCCAGTCCTTGATTCCCTCCTTTTCCCAGGAGTTTTATTTCATCGATGATGAGTGCGGGTTTAAACAGTTCCACCGAACGAAATAAAGTTGCCTCAGTTAGAGAAGTTAATCTTTGAGCTCGAAAAGCCAGCTCATTCAATACTTCACCGGCTCTCGATTTTCCTGTTTCCTTGACGCCATAAAAATAGAGAATAGGGGTTGTATTAAATTTTTCGATTAAATAAGTATGAAAAATCCACATAGAAAGTATCAAGTAATCTGAGTCAAGCGGCATCTCTAAATAACTTTTAATAAAAGCGTCAATTTCAGTAGCAAGCCGTGAGATATTCAAATTTAAGGATCTATTAATAATATTTGGATTTAATATTTTAATAGGAAGATTTTGTTTGGGAGAATATCTTATACCATCTATAATGTAATATTCTTCAATGAGCCATTGTCCGTTTTTACAGTAAAGATATTTAGTTCTGCCCTGATCTCCAACTAAATGGATAAGTCCGGGAACGATAGACTTTGTCCTGTCTTTCAATATTGAATTAACTGTCTTTCCGGTTCTTTTTCTTTCATCATATTTTTCAAAAATAAAATCAGGTGCTGCTTCGATTAACTGCAAAAGCTTATCTTTGGTATTGCCTTTTTCGATCCAGTCGCTGACATCTTCCTTTTCTTCTAAATCCGGTAGTTCTAACCATTTAATTTTATTAGCTACTCCCCATAAAGACTGTCCGATTTTCCGGCAGTGCTGATATCCTGCCTGGTCATGATCAGGAATAAGGATGACTTCTTTACCTTTTAGATATTTATTATAAGACTCCCTCCATTTTCCTGCTCCCATCGGGCTTGTTGTTGCGGTGAAACCCAGACTTCTCAGATTCTCAACATCTTTTTCTCCCTCAACGATCAACACCGGTTCAATGGCCCCTATAATCTCCGGCAGGTGATAGGGCACCGGATTGACGCCCTTCATGTTCCAGATCCAATCATCATTTCCGTCCGGCCTTCTCTGGCTGAATCCTTTAGGATGATAGCGGACCACCTGGTATAATACATTTCCTTTTTCATCTTTATAATTATAAGTGGCCGCAATATTTCTATGATAACTATATCTTAATTTCCGGTATTTCGGATTATAGAGAAAACCTTTTCTATTGCAGGCAAAGCAGTGATATTTTTCTTTTTCTTCGTCAAT
>CAZWFH010000175.1:0-3892 GCA_964632105.1 uncultured Atribacterota bacterium | reverse complement strand
GGACCTCCATATGCTAACGGAAATATTCATATAGGAACCGCATATAATAAGATATTAAAAGATATAATCCCTAAATATAAATCTATGAAGGGATATGATGCCCGCTACGTTCCCGGGTGGGATACCCATGGTTTACCTATAGAGTTTCAGGTTACCAAAGATATGAAAGTTGACTTAAGCGAGGTAGACCCGGTTGAACTAAGGAAGAAGTGTACAGAGTATGCCAAACATTATATCAATGTGCAAAAGGAAGAGTTTAAACGGTTAGGAGTGATGGGAGAATGGGACAACCCTTATCTAACCCTTAAACCTGCTTATGAGGCGGAACAGATAGAAATATTTAAAAAAATGTTTTTAAAAGGGTATATTTACAAAGGATTAAAACCGGTATACTGGTGTGCTAATTGTGAAACAGCACTAGCAGCCGCAGAGATAGAATACCACGACAAAGAATCTTCTTCCATTTACGTTAAATTCTTAATGAAAGATATTTTGAAAAAAATATTCCCTAAATACAAAGAAGAGGAAGCTTACGTACTTATTTGGACTACTACCCCCTGGACTATTCCCGGCAACATGGCCGTTGCTCTTAATCCGGATATTGAATATAGTTTAATTAAAACAGAAAAAGGGAATCTCTTGTTAGCTTCTGTCTTAATAGAGAAAGTAATGAAAGAAATTGAAATTGTCGATTATAAGATTATCGGAAATGCAAAAGGTAAATTATTTGAGGGTATGAAGTGTAAACATCCTATTTTTGACCGAGATTCACTTATTATACTGGGAGACCATGTTTTATTGGATGAAGGGACCGGTTGTGTGCATACTGCTCCCGGACATGGACAAGAGGATTATGAGATAGGAGTAAAATATAAAATTCCCATATTTACTACTCTTGATAGCCAGGGGAGATTTAACCAGGAAGGTGGAAAGTTTAAGGGATTGACTTATAAAGAAGGGAATACTGCTGTAATAGAAGAATTAACTAAGAATGGAACTTTACTGAAGGTTAGTAAAATAACGCATTCTTATCCTCATTGCTGGCGCTGTAAAAAACCGGTAATATTTAGAGCTACCAAGCAATGGTTTGTTAATATTGAAGCTTTTCGTGATTTAGCCCTATCCGAAATAGAAAAGGTTCAATTTGTTCCTGACTGGGGTAAGGAAAAGATATACGGTATGGTGGAGAACAGAACCGACTGGTGTATTTCCCGCCAAAGAGTGTGGGGAGTACCTATCCCGGCTTTCTACTGTAAAGAATGCGGAGAAATTATAGTTAATGAAGAAACCATAAATTCAGTTAAAAAATTGTTTCTGGAAAAAGGGTCAAATTCCTGGTTTGCAATGTCTGCTCAAGAAATTTTACCCAAAGATTATCAGTGCCCCCACTGCCAGGGTAAAGATTTTGAGAAAGAGAAAGATATAATGGATGTATGGTTTGACTCCGGATGCAGTCATGCGGCAGTACTCAAGAAGAGAGATGAACTCCACTGGCCGGCAGAAATGTATTTAGAAGGAACAGACCAGCATAGAGGCTGGTTTCAAACCTCATTGCTAACCTCAGTGGCTGCTTTTGGAAAGGCACCTTATAAAACTGTTTTGACTCATGGTTTCATTGTTGATGCAGAAGGTAGGAAGATGTCTAAATCAGTAGGCAATGTTATAGCTCCTCAGGAGATTATTGAAAAATACGGAGCGGATATTTTAAGATTATGGGTGGCATCTTCTGATTATCGGACAGATATTAGGATTTCTTCCAAGATATTAGATCAATTAGTAGAAATATATCGAAGGATTAGAAATACCGCACGATTTATCCTGGGAAATTTATCTGACTTTAATCCTGATACAGATGCAGTTTCTTATGAAAGACTTAACGAATTAGACAGATTAGTCTTAAGTAATTTTCAGAGTTTAGTGAAAAGAGTAAACGAAAGCTATGAAAAGTTTGAATTTCATTCCCTCTATCACGAAATTCATAATTTCTGTGCCATTGATTTAAGTTCATTTTATTTGGATATAATTAAAGATAGACTATATACTGCTTTTGCTGATTCTGAAGAGCGTCGGGCATCTCAAACAATATTGTATCGGATATTAGATGATTTAGTTAAATTGATTGCCCCGGTATTAAGTTTTACCGCAGAGGAGATCTGGCAGTACTTAAGAGAAATTAAAAAAGGTGAAGAAAGCGTTTTTCTCGCTCCCTGGCCGGAAGTAAATGAAAGTTATATCGATGAGGATTTAGAAAAAAAATGGGAGAACATACTAAAGATCAGAAAAGATGTTTTAAAGGCCTTAGAAATAAAAAGAGGTGATGGCTTTATCGGTAATTCTTTAGAGGCACAGGTAAATATTTATACTGAAAATAAAGAAGTTTACGATTATCTGATGTCCTTTAAGAAGCAGTTGGAAACCATATTTATTGTTTCCAAAACAGATATAATTTACGGAGAAGTGGAAAAAGAACTTTCTTCTGACGCCAATACGGGTATTGAATTTCCAGATATAAAAGTACTGATAACCAGGGCAGCAGGTAAGAAGTGTGAAAGATGCTGGTGTTACAGCGAGACAGTAGGGGAAGACCAAAAATACCCGACGATTTGTGAAAAATGTGCTAAAGTAATGCATAATCATTTTGAGGAGTAAAAGGAAGTACTATGGGATATATAAGTTTTGCCATATTTGTGATATTATTTGATCAGGCAAGCAAGCTTTTTATTCAATATAAAATGGAGATCGGGGAATCTATACCGGTAATTAAGGGAATATTTCACATAACCTATATAGAGAATCCCCGTACTTCCTTTGGTCTTTTTGAATATAACAATTCATTCTTTGTAATAGCGGCATTGATTTCAGTAATTTTAGTGATTTTAATCTACAAAAAAATAATTTTTAGAAAAGACACTTTTATGCATATCCCTTTAACGCTTGTCCTGGGCGGCGCAGTGGGCAATCTTATTGATCGGGTGAGAATTGATGGAAGGGTGATAGATTTTATAGATTTTAGAATCTGGCCGGTTTTTAATTTTGCCGATACAGCGATAGTATGCGGAATGTTGATATTGTTGATTCATCTTTTGTTCCATACCCCGGAAAAGGAAGATGAGGGAGAAGGGAAAAAAGGGGAAAAATATAAATAAGAAGAAAAGGAGTAAATTTTAATGTATAGAATATTATTTACTATTGGTTCATTTCCCATCTATTCTTACGGAGTGATGATTGCTTTAGCTTTTATTATAGGCATTCTTTTTGCTATGAAAGAAGCAAAAAAAAGCGGAGAAAACCCGGAAAGAGTTTTAGATATAAGTTTATATGTTATTTTAGGCGCCCTGATAGGGGGTAGATTAGCATATGTTTTACAATATCTCGATTATTATTTAAAAAATCCTATTAAAATATTATATTTCAGGCAAGGTGGACTGTCTTTTTTAGGGGCTTTTTTTTTAGCTTTTATCCTTGGCGCCTGGTATGTTTCACGGAATAAGCTTTCATTCTGGAAATATACTGATATTGCTGCTCCATCGGTAGCTATCGGACTAGGGATTGGAAGGATAGGCTGTTTTTTAAACGGCTGCTGCTTTGGAAGAGTATCAGAAAATTATGGTATTCATTTTCCTTCTTTACATATGCCCCCGGTGTATTTACAGCAATTAAAAGATGGATTAATTGCCTCCGGAAGTTCCTGTACTCTTCCGGTAATTCCTACACAACTTTATTCTTCGCTATATGGTTTTTTGATATTTTTAATACTTCTTTGGATGAAAAAATATAAGAAATATGATGGATTTCTTATGTTGAGCTTTTTAATATTATATTCGGTTTCTCGCTTTACTATAGAATTTTTTAGATTTTACGAAAATAATTACAAAGTATTTAATTTATTAAC
>CAZWFH010000174.1:0-3898 GCA_964632105.1 uncultured Atribacterota bacterium | reverse complement strand
TAGAAAAAGTAGCATTCTTCTTTCTATCTAACTACCCCACTAAATTTTATACTAACAAAAGAAAGTATCGAGTATATAGTATCGAGTATCGAGTCAAGGAAAAAGAAAAGAACCATAGAAGTATGATATGTTCGTTAGTGTAAACTTTAGTGGAGTAGCTAGGTAAAAAAGATTATGCTTAAATCTTTTCTCTGTTTTAACACTATACTCAATACTTTTTCTTTTTCCCTCTTTACTTTTTTATAAAATGTACTACAATAAAAAAGATTTTATATCTAATTTTTTTTTATGTTATAATAAAAACGTCTTTAAACAAAATAAAAAATTATAAAATAATTTATTAAACAATTAATAAGAGGTAAAAATGGATAATCAAACGAAAAAAAATTTAGTTAAAGATATATTAACCTGGAAGAAAAAGAGAGAAGCAGTAATTTTAGCTCATGTTTATCAACCTGGAGAAATACAAGATGTTGCCGATTTTACAGGTGATTCGCTCTTCCTCAGCCAGCAAGCAGCTAAAACTCAAGCAAAAGTTATAGTATTTTGTGGAGTTCAGTTTATGGCTGAAACTGCATCTATTCTCTCTCCAGAAAAAATTATTCTACTTCCTGAAATTAAAGCAGGATGTCCTTTGGCCGATACGGCACCAATAGAAAAAGTAAAAAAGAAATTAAAAGAATTACCTAAAGTAGCAATAATTTCTTATGTAAATTCATATGCTGCTACAAAAGCCTTAAGTGATTACTGCTGTACCTCTGCCAATGCGGTTCAAGTTGCTCAAGCAATTCCTGCTGAAAGAGATATTCTATTTATTCCTGATAAAAACTTAGCCGACTTTACCGCAAAAAGATCAAAACGCAAAATTATTCCCTGGCAAGGATTTTGTCCTGTCCATAATATTTTAACCAAAGAGGATGTCATAAAAGTTAAAAAACTCCACCCTCAAGCCTTGCTCCTGGTACATCCTGAATGCCGCCCGGAAGTATGTAATCTAGCTGATTATATCGGCAGTACCAGAGGAATTATTGAATTTGCCAGTAATAATCCGGCTAAAGAATATATTATTGGTACAGAACTGGGAATATTTCATCCTTTAAAAAAGAATAATCCGGACAAAAATTTTTTCCCTGCCTCTGAAAAAATGATCTGTAAAGATATGAAACTTATTACTTTAGAAAAAGTTCTACACTCTCTAAAAAAATTAGAGCCCCGAATAATAGTGCCAGAGAATATAAGAAAAAAATCTCTAAAAGCATTAAATCGAATGATAGAAATTGGTTAATTAGCGTAGAGCGTGTAGCGTGTAGAAATACAGTAAACCCGTTACGGAGCGGATAAATCCGCCCCCTATAAAATACATCAAACCTTTTATACTTTCTTAATCGGCAGATTAGCCAATTAGGTAATTGGTAGATTGGTAGATTGGTAGATTTTAAATCTTTTAATCTTAATAACATAATAAATTAGTAATTTAGCTGTTTTACTAAATAATATTTTTTGAAAGGAAAACAATAAATGTTACCCCAAATGCCGCCACGATATTTAATTAATTTTGACTTATCTAAAATTAAAAAAATTTATACAGATTTTCTTGTGGTGGGCTCTGGTATCGCTGGTTTATATACTTCACTTAAAATTTGTGATAAAGGAGAAGTTATTCTTCTTACCAAAAACACTCTAAAAGAAGGTAGCACAGAATATGCTCAAGGAGGAATAGCAGTAGCCTTAGGAGATGAAGATTCTCCTCGCTTACATATGGAAGATACCTTAAAAGCTGGAGCGAATTTTTGTGATCCCAAAGCAGTAGAGGTCTTAGTTACTGAAGGTCCGAAATGTGTCGAGGAATTAATAAAATGGGGAACTAAATTTGACAAAATTGAAGGTAAATATAATACTACTTTGGAAGCAGCTCACCAAATACCCAGAATCTTGCATGCACAAGGTGATGCTACGGGTGCCGAAGTAGAAAGGTCACTTTCTAAAAAAGTAATTAAAAAAAATAAAATTATAATTAAAGAAAACATCTTTGTATTAGATATTTTAACAGATCATAATAACTGCTATGGTCTGTTAACTATGAATAATAGAACTAAAGAGATTGTTGCATATTTAGCAAAATCGATTATTTTAGCCAGCGGGGGAGCAGGACAACTCTTTTGTAATACTACTAATCCTAATGTCGTTACTGGAGACGGGATCGCCTTAGCTTATCGAGGAGGGACAAAAATTGCCAATTTAGAATTTATTCAATTCCATCCTACTGCTCTCTATCACCAGGGAAATCCTAAATTTCTTATTTCGGAAGCAGTACGTGGAGAAGGAGCTATTTTAAAAAATATTAAAGGTGATATTTTTATGTCTTCCTATCACCATCTAGCCGATTTAGCCCCTCGAGATATAGTTGCACGAGCTATTAACGACCAGATAAAAAAAACTAAAAGTAATTATGTTTACTTAGATGCTACAAAAATAAAATGTAAATTTTCCGAACGATTTCCTACTATATATAAAAATTGTATTGAAATGGGTGTAAACCCTGAAAAACAATATATTCCTGTAGCCCCTGTTGCCCATTATACTATGGGGGGTATAAAAACTGATACCTGGGGGCAAACTAATTTAAGCAATCTTTATGCTTGCGGAGAATGTTCGAATACGGGTGTACATGGAGCAAATCGTTTAGCTAGTAACTCACTCTTAGAAGGATTGGTCTTTGGTAATAGAATTGCTCAAAAAATTAAAGAAAAAATAAACAGTTCTCCTATAAATAAATACAAAGAATTAAATATCTCTTATAACATCCCCCGAAAAAAATATAAAGAATTAAATATTATTCAAATAAAAGAAAATTTACAAAGTCTTATGTGGAATAAAGTAGGAATTATTCGAAATTCTTCGGATTTAATAGAAGCTCAACAAAAAATTAATCAATGGAAATCTTCATTAGAATCAGAATTTGAGACAGTTGAAGAATTTGAATTAGTTAATATGATTACCTTAGCAGATTTATTAACTAAGTCTGCCTTAAAGAGAAAAGAAAGTCGGGGAGCACATTATCGCGAGGATTTTCCTGATAGAGATGATATAAACTGGAAGAAATATATTGTGTATTAGCGTAGAGCGTAGAGCGTAGAGCGGATAGTTTAAGAGTGAAAGATGAAAAGCGAAAAACGCAAAACCATAGCTCAAAACTCAAAATTAGAGAGTAATTGTTGTTTGTTCTCTTAAATGTACTAATAAAAGCAAATGTTAGGTTTAATAAAAAAAATTAAGAAGAAGAGACAACAAAAAAAATATATTTTATAATGAAATAGGGAAATCAGCAAATATATTAATTTGAACAGATTAAATCTTATTTAAAAAATAAGTTTTGAATTTTAAATTATGGTTTTTAGCTTTTAGTTTATTAATTTATCCTATACGCTAAACGCTGTACGCGATACGCTAACTAAATACTATTCACTAACGACTAATTTAATTGGTGAATCGGGGAATCGGTCAATTATTCTATAAAGAGGTGCTTTAAAGATGGACTTTTCAATAAAAGTAAATATTCTGATAGATAAAATAATAGAGCAAGCTTTATTAGAAGATATCGGGACAGGAGATATTACTACCGATTCTATTATCCCCTATGATCTAAAAACCAAAGGCATTATTAAAACTAAAGAAGAAGGAGTGATAGCTGGCCTTAACGTAGCCAACTTGGTGTTTAAAAAATTAGATTCAAATATCATCTTTCAAGAAAAAATTAAAGACGGTACAAAAGTTGCTCGGGATAAAGTATTAGCAGAAATTACCGGTCCTGCCCGAATTATTCTAAAAGGAGAAAGAGTTGGCTTAAATTTCCTTCAGCGAATGTCCGGTATAGCCACCATTACCTCTAAATTCTGTC
>CAZWFH010000173.1:0-3898 GCA_964632105.1 uncultured Atribacterota bacterium | reverse complement strand
CCGACATAATAAGGAGAAAAAAGTTCTCATTTTTTCAACTGACCCGGTACATGCCCTGTCTGACAATTTCAATCAACAAATAGGCGATAAACCCTGCCAGGTGCAGGACGGCACAGACAATCTGTATGCCTTAGAGTTAGATGCCAGCCAAATGCTGAACAATTTTAAAGAGGAATACCGGGGAGATATAGTGGAAGTATTTGATCAGTTTGCCTCCTCAGGAATGGATATAAAGTTTGATAAGGAAGTGATGGAAAATCTTATTGCTATCACCCCACCGGGACTGGAAGAACTTATGGCCTTGAAAAAGATTATTGAACTTATGAAGACTTCCCTGCCCGGCAGACAGCAGGCGGGTGACTATGACCTCTTTGTCATGGACTCTGCCGCCTCCGGGCATCTGCTTAGATTTTTAGAGACACCGGATATAGTAAGGGAGTGGTTAAAAACTGTGTTCAGATTGCTTTTAAAATATAAAGGAGTAATAAATTTATCCAAAATACGCTCAGTGGAAAGTCTGTTAGATTTATCACGGGATGTGCGTAAAATACAAGAAACATTGGCGAATCCTGAGACAACTGAGTTTGTAATGATTACTATCCCTGAAGAGATGGGGATACGCGAGATGGAAGACCTTTCCTCTGCACTTCGGAATCTTAAAATCCCCCATTCTCATACCATTATTAATATGATCATTCCGTTAGCTGATTGTAATTTCTGCACTGCTAAAAGGCAAGAGCAACAAAAATATATTCAATCTATCGAATCCAAAGTAAACCCGGTTAGAAGTAAGTCACCAGAGGTGACTGCCGTACCTTTGGCGCGACGGACTTCTAATGGGGTGAATCCTGGTGTTATCTATCTACCCTTATTTTTGCATGAGATCAGGGGAAAAGAAAGCTTAAATGAACTTGCTGAAATTATGTTTTCAAACGGACAGCTAAAATGGCTAAAAAGCGATCTAAAAGAAGATTATCATCTATGCGGAGTCTAAAAAGGCAAAGGCGAGTAGCCTAAAAGATAAAATAAAAATTAAACTAAAGGAGGAGTGAAAATGGCAAAGGAATTAGGAATTTTAATTGAAAAGGCACGTAAAGAGTTAAGTAAATTGACCGGGCTGATCGTTTCTTCTACTGCCGGGGTTACCAAAGATGAAAAAGGATGGCATATCTCTATTGAGCTGGTAGAGAAGCATTCTATTCCCGATCAGATGGATATCTTAGCTTTATATGAAGTTCTTCTTGATGAAGATGGAAACTTTTTGAATTTTGAACGAAAGTCAATGCGTCGGCGTATGGAATTAATGGAAAAAGAGTAATTTAAGTGCACGACTAAATAGAGTAGTCATGGCGAGAAGCGAATGCGAGGTGGGTGGCATCTCAACACTAATGAGATTGCTTCTTTACTTTCGCAAAGCTTGCCCTCATGAAAATGGGGGACAGGCTTTTTCCATTCCTCGCAATGACAAACTGAATGGAGCGAAGGAGGCAGAAAATGGTCATGGAGGCGACAAAAGATACAGCTGGTACTTTAGTTGATGTCATAGACCGTATCTTGGATAAAGGTCTGGTAATAAATGCTGATATCACTATATCTATTGCTGGGGTGGAGCTTCTGGGTATTAAGATTCGGGCGGCATTGGCTTCCTTTGAGACTGCTGCCCAATATGGTTTGGAGTTTCCATCTGGTACCAATTATGAGACTTCAGCTTGGAAAGAGGCTATAGTAGGTAAGGAAGAGTGTCCACAATGTAACAAACGAGTACCGGTAGAAGAACTTATCAATACCGGGTGTCCATGGTGTGGCTGGATATCTGCCACCAAAGCCAAGGCACTCAAATCGGAAGCGAGATAATAGAGGGCAGAAAACAGAGAACAGATCACAGAAAACAGAAAATCTGACTTCTGTATTCTATCATCTGACTTCTGTCTTCTGAAACAGAAAGGAGGTAATCATGAATATTGAAAATATTGAAAAGAAATGTGCCTTTTGCGATGGTGAGGGATTGGATCCTTTCGGGATTTTATCTCCACTATCTATATGTCAGGTATGTGGGGGCAAGGGGAAGATTATGGTTTCTGAGCCAGCGATAGCGTGTGCTTTTTGTGGGGAAAGTGGCATATATCCTGGCCGAAGGCTCACATGTACTGCATGTGGTGGGAAGGGTGTAGTCACCGTTAAAGAACCCTCCATTGAATGTGCCTATTGTGGTGGAACAGGTATCCATCTCAGCGAGCCAAGGCTTACCTGTAGTGTATGTGGAGGAAAAGGGAAGGTTACTATGGAAGAACCAAGAGAGACCTGTAAGGCCTGTGGTGGAAGTGGAAGGTCTCGAATAAACTCTGCTTTGCCCTGTGGTGCATGCGGAGGTAAAGGGATGATCAAATCGGAAGCGTTATAACAGAAGACAGAGAACAGAAGACAGAGAACAGATAACAGAAAAAATAACAACTTAATATCTGTATTCTGACTTCTGACTTCTGACTTCTGATTAAAGGAGCGACATATGCCAATCGACATTGATACAGACAATCTAAAACACGGGCTTTTAGGGTTAGTTATTGCTTTAGTAGAAATAATTAAAGACGCTCTTAACCTCCAGGCAATGAAACGTATGGAGGGGGGCAGTTTATCTGAGGAGGAGATGGAGAGACTCGGGGAAGCCCTTATGGATTTAGATGTGGCCATTGAGGAGATAAAAAAGGAACAGGGGGTTACTGAGTCGGTTAAATCGGTAAGGGATGGATTGGATAGTATTGTGGATGAGGTATTAGACAAGATGATAAATCCCGAAAGGTGGAAAGAAGTAGAAGACAGAGGACAGAAAACAGAAAAATCTGACCTCTGAATTCTGAATTCTGACTTCTACTTATTCAAAAGGAGCATCGATGACTGAAGCAAGGTATCTTTATTGTATAGTCGAGGGAAGTGAAGAGATAACCCTTGGAAATATTGGAATAGAGGGTAGTAGAGTTTATACTATTCCTTATCAAGATTTATGTGCTGTAGTTCATAATTGCCTACCAGAACCCTATAAATCAGAGGACAAGGAAAAGGTTAAATTATGGCTAACTACTCACGCCAAAGTTGTGGAAGTTGTCTGGGAAAAATTTGGTACGGTTTTACCCCTGGGGTTTGATACCATCATTAAGGGTGAAGAGGGTATTGCCCCCGATGAGAACCTTAAGAAGTGGTTAAAGGGTGATTATGAGAACTTAAGGCAAAAACTGGCTAAACTTAAAGACCGAGCTGAGTTTGGAGTGCAAGTATTTTGGGACCCCAAAATTATCAGCGAATGGGTTATTGAAAAATCCCCGGAGATTAAGAAATTGAGTGAGGAGATTAAATCCAAATCTAAGGGCTTGGCTTATATGTATAAGCAGAAATTAGAGAACTTATTAAAAAAAGAGCTGGAAAAAGAAGCCGATAGATTTTTTAAAGTTTTTTATGATCAGATTAAAAGTTGTGTTGATCAAATTAAGGTAGAAAAGACCAAAAAAATGGAAGAAGATAAACAAATGCTGTTGAACTTCTCTTGTTTGCTTTTTAAGGGAAAAAGTAAAATACTGGGTGAAGAATTAGAGAAAATTAACCATCTGAAAGGATTTTCTGTTCGTTTTACCGGTCCCTGGCCTCCTTATTCTTTCGTATGAGTTAAAAGTAAAAAGTTAAAAGTAAAAAGTAAAGATAAGAAAGAGCAAGAAAAGAAAAGTAAATTAAATATAAAAAGTACAAGAAAAGAAAGATAGGTTAAAAATAAAAGATAAAAAGTAAAAGTAAAAAAGATAATTTTAACTTTTTAGTTTTAACTTTTAACTTAGAGGTATTTTGATGGAACCATCAAGAGATACACATGCAACTTTAGTAGATCTGTTAGATCGAATTTTAGATAAAGGAT
>CAZWFH010000172.1:0-3904 GCA_964632105.1 uncultured Atribacterota bacterium | reverse complement strand
CAGGTCCGGGAGCTATTACTCCGGATAAAGATATTAAGATTGCTTCTAATAAAAAAGCTGACAGCAACAATTCTCACTCCTTATTTGGAAAGGATCATTTTTTATTTCTTTTTATTTTCCAATTAGAAATATAATAGAAGATTTTTCTTTAGAAAAAAATTACAATCGTTTCATTATACTAAATTTATTCATTTATTGCATTAGTTTCATATAATAGATCGATTTATTTGTTAAAATAGATTCCCGCTTTCGTGGGAATGACATAGGAAGAAGCGTGAATGGGTAACTAATATTTAATTAGTCAATTTGAAAATTATAAGAAGGGAGTGAGGTAATGGATGTCAAAACATTGTCTGAAGTGATCGCCAACCAGGGCTTCCCTATCGCCTTATCGATACTCTTAATCTTTCGTATCGACAGATTTATGCAGGAGATAGTAATTGCTCAAAAAGATGGTTATCGACAGATCTTAGAGAATACCAAAGAGATACATAATACTATAACTAAATTTAATCAGCAAAACCAAGAGTATTATTCTATACGGTTCTCTGAGATACAGAAAGAACTCTCCGGAATGAAGGTAGAGTTGGGTTCGCCCCGTTAAATGATTTATATTTATACGGGGGAAAATTGAGTAGAAATAAAAATACAATAAAAGAGGGTAAGCTATAAAGAAAATCATCTTCTTCAGCTTACCCTTTTTTATTTTGTAATCCAAAAATCAATGCATATCAACTGGGGATGGTCTCAATAGGCTGCCCCATACTGACATACTACTTATTTTTTATATACTTATCTCTAACTTTTAAGCTTCCAACAATAGATTATAGTTATTATAGAATTACTTAATTTTGACTTTAGACTTTTTTTAATTTATTTTTAATTTCCGAATAACGTATTCGATTCCAAAATTTGACAAAGTCAAAAGAAAAGGAATAATATAAATAAAACAATACAACAAATACATTTCAATAAAATTATATTTTTTCTTTATTTTAATCTTTAAGGAGGAATAGAGATTTGAACAAAGTAAGGGAATTTTATACTCCTGGAAAAATCATCTTTGGTCCGGGAGGATTATCTCAAGTTGGGGCAGAGGGTAAAAAATTGGGAAGTAAAGCTTTAATAGTATTAGGTAGAAGTGCGATGAAAAAAAGTGGGGCACTGGATCGCTTAACTAATTTGCTTAAAGAAAATAATTTAGAATATGCAATCTATGAAAATATCCCCTCTGACCCTACGGTAGAAACAATTGATACCGGAACAGATCTTGCCAGAAAAGAAAAATGCAATCTAGTTATAGCCCTGGGAGGAGGAAGCGTCCTGGATACCGGTAAGGCTATTTCGGCAATGGTGGTCAATGTCAATGAAGGTTCAGTGGCTGATTATCAGGAAATCGAAGGAAAGGGTAGAAAATTTCAACACAAACCCATCCCCTTTATCGCCATTCCCACTACCTCGGGTACCGGCTCAGAAGCGACTAAAAATGCGGTGATCACTAACACTAAATTTAGTTTAAAAAAGAGTATAAGAGACCCCATGCTTATTCCGGAAGTAGCCCTGGTTGACCCCGAACTCACTTTATCTCTATCACCTCGTATCACTGCCATCTGTGGCGGCGATGCTTTAACTCAATGTATAGAATCTTATTTAGGTAAGAAAAGTCAGGAAATCACCGATACTCTGGCCTTGCATGCCATAGGATTAATCGGTAAAAGTTTAGTCAAAGCAGTAAAAGAAGGAAAAAATTTAGAAGCACGTAAAGATATGGCTATGGCTGCACTTTTGAGCGGGCTTTGCCTGTCTAATTCAGGTTTAGGAGCAGCTCATGCCCTCTCTCACCCTCTGGGAGTGCATTACAAAATTCCTCATGGTCTGTCCTGCGCAGTACTGTTACCTTATGTAATGGAATACAATTTGCCGGTAGTTACCAAAAAGCTGGCTAAAATAGCCCAATCGTTAGGGGAAGATATCTCTTTACTATCGGAAACGGAAGCCGCCCAAAGGGCAATATATAAGGTAAAAGAAATACTTTCTCACGCCGGAATTAAAACCAACCTATCCGAATGGGAAATAAAAAAAGAAGATTTTTCACAATTAATTAAGGGTGCAAAAGGGGGAAGTTTAAATAATAATCCACGGGATACATCTGATGAGGATTTAATTGAATTGTTATATAAAATGACTGGCCTTTATTGATATAACAGAATTACATTAAATTTAAATTAATTTACTATTTTAGTATTTTAGTATCTACTACGATATTCGCTTCTTGGTCTAGGTGGACGGGCTTCATCAATCTTTAAAGGACGACCTTCGAAATCGGTATCATTTAACGCATCTTTGGCTTTTCCAGCTTCTTCTGAAGAAGACATTTCTACAAATCCAAAGCCTTTGCCTTCGATAATGTTGACACTCTTAACTTCACCATGATTAGAAAATATTTCACTTAACTGATCATTGGTTACAGAATACTTAAGATTTCCTACATATAATTTACTACCTTGCATACTTTTTTTCCTCCTTTTCGTTATTATTTCTCTTAAGTCCAATAACGTTTCTTTGGGAGAAAAGAAGCAAGGAAATGATTCTAACCTCTTAACGATAACATTATTAAAACACAAGAGATCCTTTTTTAACAATCTGTTATAGAGAATTCAGTTGATTGTTGTTAGCATCTCTTTTAAGTAATAAAGGCCAGCCGTTTTTATCTAACAGACTTTAACGTTATAAGTATACCACAACTTTTAGTTATGTCAAATTTATTTTATGTGTATTTTTTAAATAATTTTTGCTTTAATAATTTATTTTAATTAATAAGATTGATGTTCTGTTCGGCTGATTATTTCATCTTGTAAGGTCTTGTTGAGATTATTAAAATAATCACTATAGCCTGCTACTCGCACAATAAGATTTCTATATTTTTCAGGCTCTTTTTGAGCAGCCTTCAAATTATCAGCACTAATTACATTAAATTGTATATGATGCCCTCCTAATTTAAAGTAAGTCCTGATTAGGTGGGTAAAGCTGTTTAGCCCTTTTTCTCCTTCTAATAATTGGGGGGTAAATTTTTGATTTAGAAGAGTCCCACCTGTTTTTACCTGATCCATCTTGGCTGCTGATTTAATAACTGCTGTAGGCCCCAAACGGTCAGCCCCCTGGACCGGGGAAATACCTTCGGATAATGGTTGTTTCTCTCTTCTCCCATCTGGTGTAGCTCCCACTACCGAACCAAAATAAATATGGCAGGTTGTGGGGAGCATATTAATCCTGTAAACTCCGCCTTTGGTATTTTTTCTTCCGTTTACCTCTTTATAAAAAGCATTAAATACTAATTTCATAATATCATCAGCATAATCATCATCATTTCCGTATCTGGGAGTCTTATTTAAAAACAATTGGCGTATCTCTTCTTGGCCAACAAAATTATCTTTTAATACTTCTTTTAACCTTTTCATTTTTATATTTTTCTGGTCAAAGACATGATATTTAATTGCTGAAAGACTGTCAGTGATAGTCCCAATTCCTACGCCTTGAATATAATCGGTATTATAGCGAGCTCCTCCGTCATTATAATCTTTCCCATTTTCAATACAATCACTAATTATTATAGAGAGGAATGGAGCCGGCATATAAGTAGTATATAATCTTTCAATTATATTATTTCCTCTTATTTTTATATCTATAAAATGGTGAAGCTGTCTCTTAAAGGCAGCAATTAATTCTTCAAAAGAATTAAACTGGGTTAGTTCACCACTTTCTATCCCTATTTTTTTACCAGTCTGAGGGTCAATACCATTATTTAAAGTTACCTCCAGAACTTTTACTAAATTAAAATAACCGGTTAAGGGTTATGTGACTAATAAAACCCTACCATTTATTAATACCAGAATTCATGCTAAAA
>CAZWFH010000171.1:0-3906 GCA_964632105.1 uncultured Atribacterota bacterium | reverse complement strand
TACTCTCTATTATTAAGGAGAAGAATAATTTTACCACCGGTCGGGAATTGGTTATCTTTTAATTTAACCTCACCCTGCCCCGAAAAAGTTTAATCTTCAATATTCTATTTTGAGAAATTATATCACTTCTTTAGATTCTTTACAATAAGCAAAACAAAAGAAAGTATCGCGTATATAGTATCGAGTATCGAGTTAAGAAAGATAAGAACGAGTCCGATAAATCTAGCGTCTACCTCCGAAGCTATAAACTTGGAACTCGCAACTTGCAACCCGTAACCTGTTACTCATTACACATTACTCATCAGTGTATTTTTCTATACGCTAACCGCTATACGCTATACGCTAGTTTTGTTCACTAACGACTAATTTAATCAGTAGCTTTGAGCTCATTTTGCACTTCTTCTAAACTAAATCCTCTTAAATTAGCATAATGGTCTAATACCTTATCCACATAGTTATTAGGTAATTCCTGGTTTTTAGTTAATTGTTCTTGTACAGCATAAGGTCCCTGGTTGTAAGCTATGACAGCAGTTTTTAAATCATTAAAATTTCTATTTAATATCGATAAATAATATACCCCGATTTTAATGTTCTTAATGGGATCAAACAATGTTTTTTCTGCTCCGTCCCATTTAATACCAATATTTTCTGCTAATTCTGAAGCTATAAATCTTCTTACCTGACACAATCCATAGGCATAAGAATCCGAAACAGCTTTGGGATCATAATTGCTTTCTGTTTTTATTATGGCAGTTATTAATAAAGGATTAAAATTATATCTTATGGATTCTTCATAAATAGTTTTAGATATCTCATATATAGATTTACTGTCTAAGGTAGAATTATTTTTAGAAATATCCTTTACTGCTTTTGTAATATAAAATTCTCTTTTAACTTCGTTTGAAATCATTCCGGTTAATTCTTGTAATTGCATATAAATTTCTGTAAATTGATCTCTACCTATTTTCACTTGACTATATTTTTTTACTTCGTTAGATAAATCTTCTACTCTACTGACTATATTCTCGTTCTGCAGGTTTGTGCTTTCAATATATTTCTCTGTTTGTTTGCTTATATTTTCCACTTTATTAATTATTTCTACATTCTTTAAGTTAACATTTTCAATATATCTTTCTGCTTGTAAACTTAAGTTATTAACTTTTATCTGCAAGTAAATAAAAAAGATAATTATGATACACATAAAAATTATAAATATCAATCCGAGATTTTTGTTAATATTTTCTCTAAGCGAATTTGACATATCAACTTTTTCTCCTTTAGTTTTTATACTAGACATAAATATCCCTCCTTAGATATTTTTTAAGAACTAGCAATTTTAATTTATTGGATTTTACTTCCTTCAGTTATATCTTTATCTACTGTCAGTAAAACTATATTATCTTTAGCAACCGCTGCCAAAAGCATACCTTGAGATTCTATCCCTCTAATCTTTACAGGTTGTAAATTAATTACTATTATTATTTTCTTTCCCAATATTTCTTCAACAGAGTAATACTTTTTTATTCCGGCTACAATAGTTCTTTTTTCCTCTCCCAGAGTAACTTCCAATTTGAGTAATTTATCTGTTCCGCTCACTTCTTCGGCAGAAATAACTTTTCCTACTCTCAAATCAATTTTTTTAAATTCATCGTAAGATATAATATTAGCTTTATCTTCTTTTATCTCTTTCTGCTTTTTCTTTTTAATATCAATCCTGGGAAATATTATTTTCCCCGGCTTAACTAAAATTCCTGGCTCTAACTTTCCCCATAAAGTATCTTCATCTAATCTTATTTTTTCTAAATCACTTTCCAATCCTAACTGTTCCCAAATTTCTTTTGCTTTGACTGGCATAAAGGGGTAAATTAATATAGTAGATAGGCGTATAGATTCGGCTAAATTATATAAAATAGTAGATAATCTTTCCTTTTGTGAATTGTCACGACCCAATATCCAGGGCTCTGTTTGATCAATATATTTATTAGTTCTTCTAATAAATTGCCAGATAGTTTCCAAAGCAGTGTTAAGCGACAAATTATTCATTTGAGTATAATACTTTTTTATAGTCTTTAAAGCAAAATTCTTTAGTTCCACATCGTATTTTTCTTTGCCTATCCCTGATTGGGGAATTTCTTTATTGAAATACTGAGTAATCATAGCTACAGTTCTACTTACTAAATTTCCTAAATCATTAGCCAAATCGTAATTTATCCTTTTAATCAATAAATCTTTAGAAAAATTACCATCCTGCCCAAAGGAAACCTCTCTCATCAAAAAATATCTAAAGGCATCAGCACCAAATTCTTCTGCCATTTCATAGGGGTCTACTACATTACCTTTAGATTTTGACATTTTTTCTCCTTCTATAGTCCACCAACCATGAGCAAAGACCATCCGGGGAGGTTCAATCCCAGCCGCCATTAACATGGTAAACCAGATAACAGTATGGAATCTTAATATATCTTTCCCTACTAAATGAACATCTGCCGGCCAGTATTTTTCAAATTTTTCATTATCTGCATTATATCCTGCAACGGTAATATAATTCAATAAAGCATCATACCAGACATAAATTACATGATTATTATCAAAAGGAACATCTATCCCCCATTTTAAGCTTTTTTTTGTTCTGGTTATACTTTGGTCTTTAAGACCGCTTTTTACAAAACTTATAATTTCATTTCTTCTTGCTTTCGGTTGAATGCATTGAGGATTTTTTTTAAAGTATGATAATATCCGATCTTGATATTTTGACATTTTAAAGAAATAACTTTCTTCTTTTATTTTCTCTATTTTTTTACCACAAGTAGGGCATGTTTCATCCGTCAGTTGAGTCTCAGTCCAAAAGGTTTCGCAGGGCACGCAATACCAGCCCTCATATTCTCCTTTATAAATATCGCCATTTTTATATAACTTATTAAATATTTCTTGCACTACCTTAATATGTCTTGGTTCGGTTGTGCGTATAAAATCGTCATATTCTATATTCAGTAAGGGCCAGAGATTTTTAAATTTTAATACCACTTTATCTGCCAGCTCCAGAGGGGTTAGATTTAATTTTTCTGCTGAACGAGCAATCTTTTGGCCATGTTCATCTGTCCCGGTAGCAAAAAGAACATCATATCCGGATAGTTTTTTATATCTAGTCAGAACATCTGCAGCTATAGTAGTATAGGCATGTCCGATATGTGGTACATCGTTAACATAATAGATGGGGGTAGTTATATAAAATGTTTTTTTTGATTGATTATTTTCTTTCATTATAATTCACCTTTCTAATTTAGTATATAGTATCGAGTATCGAGTATCGAGTTAAATTTCAGTAGAACTTTTAACGTATACTATGATATAAGAATTCCATACAATATATAAATATTATTCAGATTAAACTAAAAACTAAAAGTGCAAAGTGCAAAACTATAATTTAAAATTCAAAACTCTACGGGTAGACACAAGGTCTACCCCTACATATTTACATTACTAATTTCTATACGTAATACGAGATACGCTCTTTTTCTGGTTGCTGATTTTCTTTTTCTTTGCTATACACTAAATACTATTTCTTCATTTCCAATAATTTTTTATATATCAAATTCTTTGGGATATTTAATTTTTCCTGAGTAATTTTTATTATATCTTTATTGGAATAACCCTGGTTTTGTAGTTTATTCAAATATTCTTCAATTATACATTCTTTAATTAAAAAATCTATACTATCATTTTCTTTTTTCTTAATTACCCCCTGAACGATTAGAGTAATTTCACCTTTTATCTTTTTTGAATCTATTCCACTTAGAACTTGACTCAGTTTTCCTCTAATTATCTCTTCGTACATCTTGGTTAACTCACGAGCTATAACTACTTTTCTATCTCCCAGAATTTCTAACATATCTTTAAGAGCTCTTT
>CAZWFH010000170.1:0-3909 GCA_964632105.1 uncultured Atribacterota bacterium | reverse complement strand
CAGTCCCAATATCCATATATTTATATATTTGCATAGAATCAGCAGAGACTATTTCGACATCAGGCTTTTTTTGGGCAAGTTTAATGGAAATATCTGTTTTGCCTACTCCGGTAGGGCCCAATAAAATTAGTAAATTATTGTCTTTACTGTTAATCATCCGATTAGTTCTCCGTATAAAGTCCAGGCTGTCGACTTTACAATTTTAACCATAACTAATTCCCCTAATAAGTCTTTCTTGCTTGTGAATACCACGGTTTTATTGGTCTCTGTTCGCCCAGAAAATTGATTTTCGATATGCTTTTTAGACTTTTTATCTACCAGAACCTCAAATATTTTGCCTTCAAGTTTTTTATTAATTTTAGCTGACATTTCTTTTTGTAAATCAATAAGTTTCCATAACCTTTCTTTTTTGAGTTGTAGGGGAATCTGGTCTGGCAATAATGAAGCAACAGCATTTTCCCTGTTTGAATAAATGAAAGTATACGCTTCGTCAAATTCTATTTCCCTAAAAATATTTAAAGTATCCATGAAGTCGTCTTCGGTTTCTCCGGGAAACCCAACCATTACATCTGTAGTAATTGCGATATTATCTATATTATTTCTAATTTCTTTAATAATATTCTTATAATAATCGATATCATATTTTCTATTCATCATCTTAAGTATTTTGCTTGAGCCGGACTGGATAGGTAAATGGATATGGTTACAGATTTTATGGCAGTTTTTTATTGTTTTTATCAAATCAAAAGAGAAATCTTTGGGGTGGGAAGTGGTGAATCTTATTCGTTCTATACCATTAATGTTATTTAATAATTCTAATAATTTAGAAAAAGTAACAGGTTGAGAAAGGTCATTACCATAAGAGTTGACGTTCTGACCTAATAAAAATATTTCTTTATATTTATTTTGAGCCAAATTAGCTGCTTCTGACAATATTTCGGAGGCTCCCCTGCTCTGCTCTGGCCCCCTCGTGTAAGGGACAACACAATAAGAGCAATAATTATTACAGCCTCTCATTATTTGAATCCAGGCTGATATTTTACTTCCTCTTTTAACCGGAACATGATTTAAACTAAATTCAGGAGTATTATCGCAAGAAATATATTTTTTGTTACCGTATTTTATAACATTATTAATAATTTTTTCCAAATTATTAATTTGAGAGGGATTAAATATAAAGTCAACATGGGGTGCCCTTTCAAATATATTTTCTTTTTCCTTTTGAACCATACATCCACATATACCCAAAATCACATCCGGGTTAGATTCTTTTATTTTCTTTATCTTCCCAATTAAGCTGAATATTTTCTGTTCTACTTTTGCTCTGACACAGCAGGTATTTAGTAAAATTAAGTTAGATTCAAATATATCTTCTGTAGTCGAATAACCTAATTTTACTAGTTGGCCAATGATGTATTCTGAATCATTGACGTTCATCTGGCATCCGAAGGTTTTAATGTATAATTTTGGTTTATATGTCATTATCTCTCTTCCTTGAATAATACAGGAGTTTAATTTATAAAAAAATAAATTGCAGATTTTTCTTGTTCTTTCTGCAATTATAAAATTATAAAAATATTTATTATTTATTATAGAATATATTAATTTGTCTTATTTTGGTAATATAGATTCTCGCTTCCGCGGGAGACATAGAACGCATGGTAACGACAGTCAGCATGGGAATGACAAGACTATATTAAATTGGCATCATGTCAGATAAATACGGGGCGGATAAATCCGCCCCCTACATCAATTTCAAAGATTACAATGACATTTCTGTTTTTTCATTCTGTCTTCTATTTTCTGCCTTCTGACTTCTGTCTTCTGATTTTTATTCTCTTAACGAAATACGATTCACGAGATACGAGATACGAATTAGGCTCCTGAATTCTGGCTCCTGTCTTCTCCTTTCCTAACTCTACGCTCTACGCTGTACGCTCTACGCTAATTAATCTATTTTGCATATTCAACTGAGCGGATTTCTCTAATAACCATTACTTTAATTTGACCGGGATAATCTATATTTTTTTCAACTTTTTTTGAAATATCTCTTGCTATCTTTTTTGCTGTATAATCATCTATTTCTTCCGGATTTACGATTATCCTTATTTCTCTACCTGCTTGTATAGCGAATGCTCTTTCCACTCCTTCAAATGAATTAGCAATTTCTTCTAAATTTTCAAGTCTTTTTATGTAAGTTTCCATCATCTCACGTCGGGCTCCGGGACGAGAAGCAGATATGGCATCAGCTGATTGGACTAAAACGGCTTCAATTGTTTTGGGTTCTACATCCGAATGATGAGCAGCAATAGCATTAATTACTTGAAGACTTTCACCATTTTTTTTGGCAATCTCAGCACCAATCATAGCGTGAGTTCCTTCTATTTCACGGTCAACAGCCTTTCCGATATCATGAAGCAAGCCCGCTCTTTTGGCCAATTGCGAATTTACGCCAATTTCTGCGGCCATAATTTCAGAAAGATATGCAACTTCTATTGAATGCTGAAGAACATTCTGTCCGTAACTTGTGCGGTATTTTAATCTTCCCAATAAGTTAATTAGTTTTGGACTTATATTTTTCACATTCGTATCAAATACTACTTTTTCCCCTTCTTCTTGGATCTTATTCTCAACTTGTACTTTAGTTTTTTCTATTACTTCTTCAATTCTTGCTGGTTGTATACGGCCATCAGTAATCAGCTTTTCTAAAGACAGCCGGGCTATTTCTCTTCGTATAGGATCAAACCCCGAGATAATAACCGCTTCCGGGGTATCATCTACAATTAAATCAACTCCGCTTAACATTTCGAATGTCCTGATATTCCTACCTTCTCTTCCGATGATTCTTCCTTTCATGTCATCACTGGGTAAGGGCACAAAAGATGTCGTTGTTTCCACTGTTTGGTCAGCAGAATATCTTTGAATCGCTAATGATATAATATTTCTGGATTTTTTCTCTGCTTCAGTTTTTGCTTGATCTTCAATCTCTTTTATCATCTTACCGGTTTCATGAGTAAGCTCTTTTTCTAAATTACTTAAAAGTTCTTTCTTTGCTTCCTCTAAGCTCATATTTGAAATCTTTATCAATTCGTTTTTCTGTTCTTTGTATAAATTATTGGTTTTTTGCATATTATTTTCGAGTTCTTTTTCTTTATAATTTAATGATTTTTCTCTTTTTTCAAGTGACTCTATTTTTTGAACTAAGCTATTGCTTCTGCTAATTAAGCTGCTCTCAAGCCTTTGCATTTCATTTCGTTTTTGCTTGATTTCTGTCTCAGCATCCCTTTTAATATTGTAAGCCTCTTCTTTTACTTGTAACTCTGCTTCTTTTTTAAGGGAATTTGCTTCTCTTTCGGCATTTTCTATAATATTCTTAGCGCTTAGTTCAGCTGATGATATTTTTGCCTTAGCAATATATTTACTGAGAAAATAACCTATTATTAAACCAATAAAAATGTTTAGAGTAATAATATAGTAAATTTTAATATTACTTCACCTCCTAATATTCAATTTACAAGGTACATAAGATATACTTTAATTTAAATCACATTTTAACATAATTAAATTTGTATTTACCTAGAATTAGAAACCGTAATAATTACATAAGAGATTGTAAGAATTTGAAATAATTACTTAAAATATTTTAACCTGTAGAGTTTGAAAAGTCAAATAACAAATATAGCGTGGAGCGTGGAGCGTATAGTTGCGGGTAGCAAGTGAAAGCGAGAAACAAATAAGAATAAGTATCTCGTGAATCGTATCTTGCAAAGATAATAAAAACCAGGAGTCAGAATAAATTCGTATCGCGTGGAGCGTAGAGCGTCAAGAAAGGGATTGCCGCGTCGCTACGCTCCTCGCAATCAGACTGTGTCACAATTACATCTTTTACAGATAAATCAAAATATAAAT
>CAZWFH010000169.1:0-3936 GCA_964632105.1 uncultured Atribacterota bacterium | reverse complement strand
ATTCTCGGATAGGCTTTTCACATATCTTACAATCTAAGGGAAAAACAAAATTAAGCAACCCTTCTTTTATATATTCTATCATACTTTGATTATTCATACTAACCCTAATTCGTAAAATTCCTAATATAGTATTGAGTATATAGTATCGAGTAAATATTATAGCGTAGAGCGGGTAGCGTTTAGCGTTGAGAAAAACAGTATATAGTATCGAGTATCGAGTATATAGCCAAGGAAAAGAAATACAAGGGGTTCGATGAATCGAGCCCCTACTCTAAAAACTATATGTTATATGCTAATATCACAATACACCACACAAGATACGAAAAAAAAGTTTTGAGTTTTAAATTATGGTTTTTCGCTTTTCGCTGTATAATGATAACTAAAAATTGTATTTAAAACTAACGACTAATATGTCTTGTATTTTGTATTTTCCTTACACTTATTTACCCGCACCTATACGCTAAACGCTGCACGCTCTACGCTAGTTAAATACTAACGACTATTCACGAATCAGGTTCCCATCTGCCAGGAAGAAAGATATCTTTCTTGTTCCTCGGTAAGTCTATCAATCTTTATTCCCATCGATTCTAATTTTAATCTGGCAATCTCCTTATCAATAACCTCGGGAACGCAATAAACTTTTTTCTGCAAATTTTCCCCTTCTTTTACCAAATATTCAGCGGATAAAGCCTGATTGGCAAAACTCATATCCATCACGCTTGCCGGATGTCCTTCAGCAGCAGATAAATTCAACAGTCTTCCTTCTGCTAAAAGATTTATTTTCTTCCCATTTTTTAAAGTATATTCCTCTATATATTCTCTAATTTTTTTTCTACGTACTGCTAAACCTTTTAAAGCCTCTACGTTAATCTCTACATTAAAATGCCCCGAATTAGCCAAAATTACTCCATCCTTCATTAAAGGAAACTCTTCTGCTGATATTACGTTTATATCACCAGTTAAGGTTATAAAAATGTCTCCGATTTTTGCTGCCTCTTTTATAGGCATAACCTGATAACCGTCCATTACTGCTTCCAAAGCTTTCATGGGATCGACTTCGGTAATTACCACCTGAGCGCCCATACCGTTAGCTCTCATCGCCAAACCTCGAGCGCACCAGCCATATGCACAAATTACAAATATTTTACCGGCAATTAGAATATTGGTGGCTCTCAACAAGCCATCGATGGTACTCTGTCCGGTACCATATCTATTATCGAAGAGATATTTAGTCTGTGCATCGTTTACCGCAATAATCGGAAACTTTAAAGCTTCATCTTTTTCCATGCTTCTTAATCGGATAACTCCGGTAGTGGTTTCCTCAGTACCAGCAATGACATCTTTAATTAGTTCTTTCTTTTGAGAATGAATAGTGGAAACCAGATCAGCTCCATCATCCATAGTGATATTAGGCTTACAACTTAGCACTTTTTCAATATGTTGATAATAAGTATCTTTGTCCTCTCCTTTGATAGCAAATACTGGAATTCTAAAATCTTTAACCAGAGAGGCCGCTACATCATCCTGAGTACTTAAAGGATTGGAAGCACATAAATATACTTCCGCACCTCCTTCTTTCAAGGTTATTACCAAATTAGCTGTCTCGGTAGTCACATGAAGACAAGCAGATATTCTAATTCCCTTTAGAGGTTTTTCGTTACTAAATCTTTTTCTTATACTTAAAAGAACGGGCATCTGTTTTTCAGCCCATTCAATTTTATCTTTCCCTTTATTAGCTAAATTAATATCCTTTATTCCATAATTCATTTTTTATCCCCTTCTTTTTTTAAATTTGTTAATTATATTTATATAGTTCGGCTAATAGACGGACGAGATATTTGTCCTGCTAACGACTATTCACTATTCACTAACGACTAATTTAATTGGTCAATTTTTTATATATGGATTTGTCCTTCTCTCCTCACCTATAGTCGAATCCGGGCCATGACCGGGATAAATTATCTTATCATCACCTAAAATCAATAATTTTTCTTTAATTGATTTTATTAAATCTCGGTAAGAACCACCAGGCAGGTCGGTTCGACCAATACCCCCGGCAAATAAAGTATCACCCGTAAAGACAATATTATTTGAAACAAGAGAAATTCCTCCCGGGGTATGACCCGGTGTGTGAATTACTATTAAATTTAATCTGCCTAAAGATATCTCGTCTCCCTCTTCTAAAAGCTTATCTGCGGGAGGTGAGCATATTTCTTTACCCATAAAGGAAGAGAAATTTTTATTGGCATCAACTAACATATCAGCATCTAATCTATGGATTAATAATAAAGCTTCGGTCTTGGCTTTAAGCAAATTATTACCAGCAGTATGATCGATATGCCCATGGGTATTTATAACATATTTCAAATCAAAATTATTTTTTTGTAAAAGATTTAAAATTAAATCTACCTCATCTTCTCCTCCCGGATCAATTACTGCTGCTTTTCTAGTCTTTTTACAAGCAATTAAATAACAATTAGTTTCTAACGCTCCTACCACCAATCTTTTTAGAAACATTTCTTCTATAATCCTTTCGTTTAGTAAAATCTTCTATAAGCAATTCAAATTATTAAAATAGTTTTTATCTTCTCAGATAGAAAAATTCTTTATTAAAAATCTTCTAAAACAGATTGTATAGCTTTACTTATTTTTTTTAAAATATGAGGATAATTAGTAATAATTCCATCTACTCCATATAAAATAAAGCGTACCATATCTATATCTTTATCAACCGTCCATACATACACTGTTTTATCCAGCCGATGTAAACAAGAAATAAGTTTTTCTTTACATAAAAAGGCATACGGATTTAACCCATCCAATCCATTAATATATCTTTTGGGATTTATCCATTTAGCATATAGTCCATTTGCTTTAAGCTCAGGATATCTCTCTTTTAGCAAGATTGCCGTATCTCTATCAAAAGATGAAAAAAGAATATTTTTATATCCAAAACTCTCTGTCTCTTTTACTAATTTATCTACAATTCCCGGATAAATCTTTTCCCCTCCCTTAATTTCTATACTTACAGAAAGTTTTCCCTTCAATATTTTAAGTACATCCTTAAGCAAAGGTATCTGTTCATTGTGATAATTCCTCACCTTACCTTTTTCTAAGTCGAGTATGTCTCTCTTCTTAATTTTTAATTGCCTAAAACAAACCTTCTTTCCATCATTTCTTGAGAAAAAAAACTTTTTAACTACATCGAAGCGCTTACCATCCCAATGTAAATAAAAACTAATTTTCTTCTTAGTTAATTGCTTATAAATATTCAGATAAAACGAATTAGCTTGAATTGTTCTTAATTCTAAAAAATATTTCTTCTCTTCCGGTAATTTTTCTATAATTTTTTCTTGATTTTTACTAAAAAATTTAGAAATGTCGTATTCTTTTAATTCTTTAAAAGTAAGCTGCTTAATGGGAATTCTTAGCCCGGTTAACCTTTTTAAATCCATATCATGGAATACAATTAATTTTCCATCTTTAGCAAGGTGCACATCCAGTTCTACTCCATCTATCCCTGACTCAATTGCTTTTTTAAAACCGGAAAGACTATTTTCAGGAGCAATTCCTTTTGCTCCTCTATGTCCAATAATAAGAGGTAATTTCATTATAATTTCTCCCTAAAAAAGTTGATTTATTTCTAAATTAACTTTTCACTATCCAAAAGAATGGTAACCGGACCATCATTAAAAATTTTTACCAACATCATGGCTTGAAATTTTCCGGTCTCTACTTTAAGACCGTAATTTTTTATATATTTTACAAAATAATCATACAATTTTACCGCTTTATCAGGAAGAGCTGCGGAAATAAAACTCGGACGCCTTCCCTTTTTACAATCCCCATATAAAGTAAATTGAGATATGACTAATATCTGTCCATTTATATCTTTCACGGAAAGATTCATCTTTCCTTCTTTATCTTCGAATATAC
>CAZWFH010000168.1:0-3943 GCA_964632105.1 uncultured Atribacterota bacterium | reverse complement strand
AAATAAATACTGAGGAATTTAGGGATAAAATGGAAAGAATTGCCCTTTTTGTAAGAGAAGATTTAAAGACAGTAAAGGTGGAAGTAGTTAATAAAGAAAATAGTCAAAAAGAGGAAAGATGTGAAATAATTTTAAAAGCAGAAAGTCCGAGTACCGGAGAAGCTTCTGAAAAAATTTCCTGTTTAAAAAAAGGAGAAGATATTACCATAACCTTTAACACTGATTATATTTTAGATGTATTAAAGATAATAAAAAAGGAAAACACTATAATAAAACTAAATGACCCGCTTAATCCGGCAATTATTACTCCAGATGAAGACAAAAATTATATTTATATTTTGATGCCGGTAAGGGCAGAGTAAAGGGAAAAAAGTTGCATTTTAAAAAAGTAAGATTGAAAAACTACAGAAATTTTTCTAACCTGTCTATAGAGTTTGACCCCAATCTTAATATTTTTACCGGAAATAACGCCCAGGGCAAGACTAATTTATTAGAAGGGCTAAATTTAATAATTAAGGGAAGCTCTTACAGAACAAAAGAGGACAGGGAAGTAATAAAGTGGAACAATGAAGGCGCTTATCTGTTTGGAGAGATTAATAAAGACGATGAAAACATCCAAGTAGCTTTAGCTTTAGAGAAAAAACCGGAAGATTTTTATAAAAATAAAATGATTAAAACGATAAAAATAAACCAAAATATCCGGAAAAAAACTGCTCTAAACAAAGAATTTAAAGGGGTGGTATTTTCTCCTGAGCATCTACAGATAATAAAAGGTGCCCCTTCTTTAAGAAGAAAATTTTTAGATGAACAGATATCCCAAATTTATCCCTTGTATTATAGGTATCTTTCAGAATATTATAGAATTTTGGGACACCGTAATAATATATTAAAGAAAGAAATTAATCAAAAAAAGAAGAGAGAGCAACTCCTTATGTGGGATCCCCGGCTGATAGAGAGGGGATCTTTTTTAATTTTAACCAGAATTAAATTTATAAAAAAGATAAATCGCCTGGCTCATAAATTTCATCAAAAAATTACCAAAGAAAAAGAAAATATTGAACTAACCTACCAAAGCAATATATTGAAAGACCAAGAAGAAAACATTTCTTCAATAAACAAAGAATTTAAAGATAAATTAGAAGAACACAGAGAGAAAGAAATAGAACAGAGGGCTACCTTACTCGGCCCCCACCGGGATGATTTTTCGGTATATGTCAACGGGTTTAATATTGCTTCTTACGGCTCACAAGGCCAGCAACGAACAGCTGTTTTATCTTTGAAATTATCCGAATTGGAACTAATTAAGGAAAAAGAGGGGGTTTACCCTATATTATTTTTAGATGATGTTATGTCAGAATTAGATGAAGACAGAAGGCATTTTTTATTAGGATTGATTCTTGACAAAAAGGTCCAGACTTTTATTACCAGTATAAACCTTGATTATTTTAATAGTAATATTAAAGAAAAAAGCAGGATATTTAAAATTGAAGAGGGGGAGATAATTAATTTATGAAAAAGAAAGACATAGTTCCCTTTAAAGCAGCCTTAAAAAATTTTTTAAAAGAGAAAAAATGGAGTAAAAAGATAAAAGGGTATCAAATAATTAGCAATTGGGAGAATCTGGCGGGCAAGGAGATTGCCCAATCTTCCCAGCCGATTAAAATACAGGACAAATGCCTTTTTTTAGCTGTAAAAAGCAATGTTTGGGCTAATGAACTAAATCTAAGAAAAGGAGAGCTTATTGAAAAAATCAACCGTGAAGCGGGGGAAAGAATAATTTCTAACATCCTGTTTAAGGTCCGAAGGCCTCAGTTTAAAGACAGTTAAAAAGGAATTTAAGGGAGACACAAAGAGAGGGGCTAATTTTGACATAAGTGCTACAATGTAGTAAAATTAAATAGATTTTAAATAATAAATTTAAGTCTCCACAACAAATTATAAATAAAAATAAAAACCGTAGCGGAAAGCTGCGGTTTCATTTTGATAGGAGTTTATACCATTGCCAAAAGGGAAAAAGAAAACCAAGAATATAGATAATCAATACAACGCTAAACAGATACAGGTATTAGAGGGGTTAGAGGCAGTCAGAAAAAGGCCCAGCATGTATATCGGTAGCACTTCCAGCAGAGGGCTGCATCATCTTTTAGACGAAGTGGTAGATAACAGTATTGATGAAGCGATGGCCGGCTATTGTAAGAAAATAGAAGTGTTTATCCACCCCGATAACAGTGTTACTGTAACTGATGACGGGCGGGGAATCCCGGTTGACATTCATAAACCAACCAAGTTGCCGGCGGTAACCATAGTGCTGACCAAACTTCATGCCGGCGGTAAGTTTGGAGGAAGTGGATATCGGGTCACCGGCGGACTGCATGGAGTAGGCATTTCAGCTGTAAATGCTCTTTCGGAATGGCTGGAAGTAGAAGTAACCCGAGATAAAAAAATATTTTTTCAGAGATTTGAAAAGGGTAATGCTACATCCGATTTAAAAATAATAGGAAGATCTTCCCGCACCGGGACCAAAATTACCTTCAAGCCCGATCCGACTATTATTGAGGACACCACCTTTAATTTTGATAACATTACTCACCGGCTAAGAGAAATCGCTTTTTTAAATGCCGGGGTTAAGATTAATTTAAAAGATGAAAGGGAAGAGAATAAAGAAGTTTCTTATAAATACAATGGGGGAATAAGCGAATTTGTTAGCCATTTAAACAAAAATAAAAACGTTTTATTTTCAAAACCCATCTTTTTTAAAGGGAAGAAGGAAGACATAGAAGTGGAAGCCGCCTTACAATATAATGATAGCTATTTAGAAAATATCCTTTCTTTTGCCAATAATATAAATACCGAAGAAGGCGGAACTCATTTAGCCGGATTTAAAGCCACTATAACCAGAGTAATAAATGATTATGCCCGCAGCAATATATTGTCTAATGGTAAAAAATTATCTTTAAAAGAAGGCGAAAACAATCTGTCGGGCAATGACGTAAGAGAGGGATTAACTGCTGTAATTAGCGTAAAACTATTGAACCCTCAGTTCGAAGGTCAGACCAAAACCAAGCTGGGAAACAGTGAGGTAAGAGGAGTAGTATCTTATATTGTCGGAGAAGGATTAAACAATTTCCTTAACGAGAATCCGAGTGTGAGTAAGAGGATACTGGCTAAATCCATTTCTGCCTTAAACGCCAGGGAAGCAGCCAGAAAGGCTCGAAATTTGATTCGCCAAAAAAACGGAATATTAGGATTGGGCACTCTTCCCGGAAAATTAGCTGATTGTTCAGAAAAAGACCCTCTATTTAGGGAGATATTTTTAGTAGAGGGTGATTCCGCCGGAGGCTCGGCTAAACAAGGGAGAGACAGGAGGTTTCAGGCTATCCTACCCCTAAGGGGTAAAATTTTAAATGTAGAAAAATCACGTTTACATAAAATACTAGATAATAACGAAATAAGATCCATGGTTACCGCTTTAGGTATAAACATCGGGGAAGATTTAGATATTGAAAAATTAAGATATTACAAAATTATTATAATGACTGATGCAGATGTCGACGGAGCCCATATAAAAACCCTGCTTTTAACCTTTTTCTTCCGTTATATGAAACCATTAATCGAGAGAGGGAATATTTATATTGCCCAGCCTCCTCTTTACAAAATTGAATATAATAAAAAGAGCCACTACTTGTTTAACGAACAAGAGTTAAGTGATAAGTTAAAAGAGATAGAAGGTAATCCCCGAGTTCAGAGGTATAAAGGGTTAGGAGAAATGAATCCTGAGCAATTATGGGAGACCACCATGAACCCGGAAAACAGAGTTTTAAAGAAAGTAGAGCTGGAAGACAATATAGAAGCAGAAGATATGTTTACAATTCTAATGGGGAACAAAGTTGAGCCCAGAAAAGATTTTATATACAAACACGGCTTAGAAGTGAAGGATTTGGAT
>CAZWFH010000167.1:0-3952 GCA_964632105.1 uncultured Atribacterota bacterium | reverse complement strand
TCTTTCCGGTAGCTATTATCTCTATAATATCTTCCGGACTGGCATCTTTTTTATAAACCTCTCCTATTTTTATCCCCTTATCTAACATCACAAATCTTTCTGCGACAGGATAAACATGATATACATTATGAGTGATAAAAATAACTGAAACTCCCGACTCACTTACTTTTTCTACCTGTCTAAGCACTTCCCTTGTTTCTCTAACTGATAAAGCCGCTAAAGGCTCATCAAGGATAAGGAGTTTGACTTTAAAATGCATAGCTCTTCCTATGGATATTGCCTGTCTCTCTCCTCCGGATAAAATCGATACAAATTCATTTGGTGACCTTACCCTTACACCTAACCCCGTAACAGCCTTTTCGCATTCTTCGTTCATCTTTTTTCTATCAAGTAGATGTATCGGCCCAATTTTTCTGGTTGGTTCTCTTCCTAAGAAAAAGTTCCTGGAGATACTCATTATATCTACCAAAGATAGTGCTTGATGAACTGTTTCAATCCCCATTGCTCGCGCAACTTTTGGGGATGAAAAGCTTACTTGCTCGCCCTCAAAGAAGATTTTACCTCCATCTGGTGGAAAAACACCGGCAAGGACTTTTATAAGAGTAGATTTACCTGCCCCATTATCTCCTAACAGCCCTAAAATTTCTCCCTGTCGAATCTCAAGGTTTACTTTTTTTAAGGCCTGGACTGCTCTAAAATTCTTTTCTATATCTACCATTTTTGCTAATAAGGTAACTTCTTGCATAAATTATGACCCTCCTTCATCTTATGTCATTGCGAGCTTCGATTTATCGAAGCGTGGCAATCTCGTCGAGATTGCTTTGTCCCGCCACACATTTACATCTCTAAACGTCTAAGCTTAAGGTTGATTGTTGCGGCTATGATTAAAATTGCTCCTACGAATGCTTGGTACCAATAGGCAGGTGCCCCTATCATTACCAAGCCAGTCCTCATCATACCCATAAGGAATGCTCCAAAAAATACTCCAATGATTGTTCCATAACCTCCAGTTAAGAAAGTTCCTCCGATAACCGCTGAGGCAATTGCTTCCAATTCCATTCCTGTTCCAAATGAAGCGTTAGCTAGATTAAACCTACTAATTACGATACAACCTGATAATGAGGCCATTAGAGATGATAACATAAAATTTGTTACCTTTACTTTATTTACATTTACTCCCATTGCCCTTGCTACTTCTTTATTCCCACCAGTTGCAAATACCCAATTCCCATAACGTGTATTAGTAAGGACAAGTGAGAACAGCAGAGTGAGTAAGAAGAACCAGATATGAGAAGGTCGAAAACCGTGACCTATATATCGGGTTAACAAGGTAGGCATAATGGCATCACTTGAATAACTAACCGACTCACCTCCGGTAACAGCTAAAAGTGAACCTCTTAAAAACAACATCATACCCAAAGTTGCTATAAATGAAGGGATATGAGCTCGTAGGGTTATCATTCCATTACAAAAGCCGATAAAAGCTGCAATAGCCAATGTAATAATGAAGGCTAATGGCGAATTAAAGCTATTTGATAAGGTTACAAACAAAAAACCTGATAATGCATAAACACTGCTAACCGAGAGGTCAAATTCTCCAGCGATCATTAAAAAAGCTACGCCGATGGCCATAATTCCTAATTCTGATACTATAGTAAGTATCCCGGTAAAATTACGTAAGGTTAAAAATTTTGATGAAAAAATAGAAAAAATTGTAAATAATATCAGGAAAGCAAGTATCACTCCAAATTCAGGCCACCTACGTATCTGAGAAAAACTTAAAACTTGTCTTCTGGTTTCAATTCCTATCTTATTTGTTGTTTCTTTCATTAATTCCTCCTAATAGCTATTTTATAAAATATTGGGTGGTGCTATTTCTCAGACACCACCCAACATCTAATTATCGCCTTTTCCGGTTAAGATTTACCTGTATCCTTCTTTAGCTAAATCCTCTAAGGAAGGAATATCATCTGCAGTAATGACTGCTGGTCCTGTTGACACTGGAGCTGGGGGAGGAATATATCCATATTTTGCACTTAAATAGGCAAATACTACTCCGAGGTAACCCTGCAAGTATTGCTGCTGATCCATAGTAAACATTACCTTCCCTTCCTGGATATATTCGAGTATCTTGGGAGAAATATCCATTTGGGCAATCTTTACATCTACTCCTACTTTTATCCCATCTGCTTCTAAACGTGGGATAATCGTCTCTGTACGAAGAGTGTTTGAGCAGAAAATTGCATCAGTTTCTGGATATGTTCTTAAATATGCAGCTACCACCTCGGCTCCTTTAACTGCATCCTCGGTAATATCCAGAGATTCTACAATCACACCTTTTGCTTTCAGAGTATCTATATAACCTCTTCCTCTTGCTTCGATGTTAGTAGCTCCTGGATGATGGTTTGCGAATATTGCACGTTTAGGAGTAAATCTCTCTAATGTCTCCTGAGCTGCCTTAACTCCAATAAAGTAGCTATCTTCACCAACATAAGTTAAGACAGGTATCCTGTCTTCGGGGTCTCTAAGGTCTGGTGCATTAATCGCTACTACTGGTAGTCCTTTAGCAATCTCTGCTCGAAGGGATTCATCCATAGCCGGTGGTGCAGTCAAGGTACAGACTAAAGCATCGGGTTCGCTTGCCAAGGCTGCTTCTATATAGGCTATAAACTCTTCAAGTTTAAATACTGCAGGTCCAGTATAAATTACTTCTAAATCCTCATATAGATCACCTGCGTCGAGTGCTCCCTTCTCGCAAACTTTCCAGAATGGGTCAGCAATTCCACCGTGGACTACTACATAAATTTTGTATTCTTTTTCTGCTGCAAAAGAAGATAGGAAGATGCTCGAAAACAAGAAGATCACGATAAATATAAACAAACCAGTTTTTAAACTACTTTTCATTTTTACCTCCTAAAAAATTTTTAAATTTTAAAAACACTTAGGTAAAATTTTCTTCTTATATCTCACCTCCTCTTGTTGGTTCCCTGCTGTTTAATGGAAAATCTCTTTTTTTATGGTATGGTTACAGGGAGTTTTTTGATTTTTCAAGAAGCTAATTTTAGTAATTTTATTAGTAGAAAAGCTGTGCTAATTAATAATCTGAAAATGTATTGTATGTATATTTTTAGGTATAATCTAACCGGTTCTTTAATATTTACGCGAACGTTTGCATTATATTTAAATAACTTTTTTAAACTTATTTTTTAC
The DNA here is from genome assembly GCA_964632105.1 of uncultured Atribacterota bacterium. Classification (GTDB taxonomy): domain Bacteria; phylum Atribacterota; class Phoenicimicrobiia; order Phoenicimicrobiales; family Phoenicimicrobiaceae; genus Sediminicultor. The sequence continues at coordinate 742 of CAZWFH010000167.1, read as the reverse complement.
TTTAACTTAACCGAAAGTTTCTTGGCTTAATATCCAGGCTTTTTATATTTCACTTCATTTGCCGAAAAATTATAAGTCCAAAGAAAAAATGTAGAAAACTTAAAAGGCAATTATAATTATGCAGTCGGTTGCAGGTAATTTTATTTTACAACAAGTCAATCCTTCTTGTCAAAGATTTTTTTATAATTTTTTATGATAAAATTCACTTTGCTGCATTTAAAACAAATAAATAGGTGTCCGTCCCTATTTATAAAGAAAAACTTTAGTATAATGTCCCCACCATATACGAAGTTGAGACTTCATATTTCTATCACTTTACCTACTCCCCCTCCAACATACTTCTTAGGATATAGTAATTCTATTTTTGACTTAAATTGAGTACAATGAGTGGGACAGATGAATTCCAAATCCTTAACCAAATTGAAATCGCTGAATCCATGTAATCCCCCGATAATCGCATAGGGTTTCCCAAACTGCGATGCCGCCTTTAGAATATTCTTAACTCCAGGGTGAGAACATCCCACGATCACAGCCAATCCTTTTTGCGTCTTGACTATAAGAGATTGTTCTATACTCTTTAGTTCACCACTGGAAAAAATATTTTCATGGATTTTAAAAGGTTCTTTTACTCTAACCACTTCACTTGCACCTGGAGGCTCAGGACATGAGACTGGAATATAAATTTTTACTGCCTTATTTAATCTGAGAAGATCTGGAAGTCCACCGGTATGATCCCCGTGAG